>JADLEA010000526.1 GCA_020846365.1 Bacteroidota bacterium | reverse complement strand
GAAAAGGACCGTGGGAGCACGCTGATCCGGACCATGGCGAATGGGAGGCGCCCGGTTGTCGCGTACCATGTGGGTGCAGGAAAGTTGCCGAACAGATGGCCAGCCGGGAGTTTCGTCGAACTCATCAATACCATATCCAGCGAAACCGAGGCAACACCCGCGATTATATCCGGACCGATGGACGATGGCCCTGTACAAGAAGTTGTAAGTCGCTTAGACTGTGAATACTATCTTATTGAAAAACAAAGCATTAGGTCTGTTGCATCATGTTTGGCTGCGGTGGATCTTCTCGTTTCCAATGACACGGGAATAATGCATGTCGGGGCCGCTGTGGGAACACCGGTTCTGTCGTTGTTTGGCCCGACTGATCCGGCTCAGTGGGCACCTTGCGGTATTCAGAATCGTTATATTGTCAGTAGGTCGGGAGACATGAACGATATCCATGTGAGCGAAGTTTTGGCACAGGTTCGCGATATGCTCCGGAAGGCCGGAGCATGATGAGGGAGGGAGCACGATGATCACAAGACAGAGACCAGAAGTAGACTTCAGGAAGGAAATCGTACGACTGAAAGGCGAGCTGAATGCGGTGATTCTCGCCCATTTCTATCAGGAATCGGAGATTCAGGACCTGGCGGACTACATCGGGGACAGTCTGGAGCTGGCCCGGCGGGCGGCCGAGACCAAGGCCGACGTCATCGTCTTTGCCGGAGTCCATTTTATGGCAGAGACGGCCAAGATCCTGAATCCGGAGAAACAGGTTTTGTTGCCTGATCTGCAGGCGGGGTGTTCGCTTGCCGAGGGGTGCCCGGCCTCGACATTCATGGCGATGCGGGCACAACACCCTGACCACGTCTCCATCACGTACATCAACTGTTCTGCGGAGGTCAAGGCCGCCAGCGACATCATCTGTACCTCCAGCAGCGCGGAGAAGATCATCCGTCAGATCCCGCCTGAGAAACCCATATTCTTCGCGCCTGACAAGAACCTCGGTCAGTACCTCATTCGTAAAACGGGGAGGGACATGCTCCTCTGGGAGGGATCGTGCGTTGTGCATGAGACCTTCAGCCAGCAGAAGATCCTCGCGCTTCAGCATGAGTTCCCGGATGCCGAGCTTATCGCTCATCCGGAGTGCGAAGAACCCATCCTTGAGCGTGCATCGTTCATCGGTTCAACGTCTGCGCTTCTCAAGCATGTGCAGTCGTCCCCGGCCACTTCGTTCATCGTCGCGACGGAGCCGGGCATCATCCATCAGATGAAGAAGGCCTCACCTTCCAAGAAGTACATCCCCGCTCCGCCGGAGGCCAACTGCGCCTGCAACGAATGTCCGTACATGAAATTGAACACGTTGGAAAAGCTCTACCTCTGCATGAAGAACCGGGCGCCCGAGATTACCATGGAAGCATCATTGCGTGAACGGGCGTTGCTGCCAATCCGTCGCATGCTTGAAATGAGCTGAAGCCGGGCGCAGACGATTCTTCGAGGGTGGCGAGGGTGCGCCTTGTGCCATCCCGCTTGATCTCGCCTGATGCACAGTCCGTTTGACCCTTGTGAGATTGTTTGGTATATTGTCCCCGTTTTCATCCCTTTCCGTTCGTGTCATTCAAAGGTATCCCCGATGAGCCGTGTATACATCGAAGACCTCCACCTGCATGTGGGGCAGCCGGTTACCCTGCGCGGTTGGCTTTACAACAAACGCTCCAGCGGCAAGATTCGGTTTCTGGTCATGCGGGACGGGACAGGCCTTGTCCAGGGCGTTATGGCGAAAGGCACCGCCCCCGAAGAGGCATTCAACGACTTTGATGCTCTGACCCAGGAGTCCTCCTTCGAAATGACTGGTGTTGTGCGCCAGGAAAAGCGGGCGCCGGGAGGATACGAGATGGATGTCGCCGGGCTCAAGATCCTGATGGTTGCGCACGAGTACCCCATAACGCCGAAGGAGCATGGGATCGACTTTCTCATGGACCGGCGTCATCTGTGGCTGCGGTCCAGCCGCCAGCACGCAATCCTTCGCGTCCGGCACCAGGTCATCCGATCCATCCGGGAGTTTTTCGACAGCCGCGGATTCCTCCTCCTCGATGCCCCGATTTTCACTCCGGCGGCGTGCGAGGGGACCTCGACGCTCTTTGAAACAAAGTACTTCGACCTGGGCAGCGCCTATCTGACGCAATCAGGCCAGCTGTACGGCGAGGCGGGAGCAATGGCCTTCGGGAAGGTCTATGTTTTTGGTCCCACGTTCCGCGCCGAGAAATCCAAGACGCGGCGCCATCTCACGGAATTCTGGATGGTGGAACCGGAAGTGGCGTTCAATGACCTCAACGACAACATGGACCTTGCCGAGGAGATGCTGGAGCACGTCGTGCAATCCGCGCTCAAGTACCGCATGCCGGAGCTTGAAACTCTCGGCAGGAATACAGCGATGCTCGCGAACGTCAAACGGCCGCTTCCACGCATCACGTACGACGAGGCCGTGGAAATACTCCACAAGAACGGTATCGCGTTTGAATGGGGGAACGATCTCGGCGGAACGGATGAAACGGTGGTGTCGCAACAATTCGACCGTCCCGTAATGGTGCACCGGTACCCGGCGCAAGTGAAGGCCTTCTACATGAAGCGCGATCCGCAGAATGCCAAACTCGCCCTTGCGGTAGACGTCCTGGCACCTGAGGGGTACGGCGAGATTATCGGCGGCAGCCAGCGTGAAGATGACCTCGATGCGTTGCTAGGAAGGATCAAAGAGCACAACCTGCCACAGGAGGCATTCGAGTGGTATCTGGATTTGCGCCGGTACGGGTCCGTGCCGCACGCGGGGTTCGGCCTTGGCATCGAGCGCACCGTCTCCTGGATTTGCGGGTTGGACCATCTGCGCGAAACCATCCCGTTCCCGCGCATGATTTACCGTTTGACTCCCTGACCATTGAGGGCATGCATGCTTGACGTTGTAGATCTCACGAAGCGTTTCACCACGACACTGGCGGTCGACGGCGTGTCGTTCCGGGTAGGCCGCGGAGAGATTTTCGGACTCCTCGGGCCGAACGGCGCCGGCAAGACCACAACGATCAGGATGATCCTGCACATCCTGGAGCCCGACGGCGGAACCGTAACGTATGAGGGATTGCCGTTTTCGGAGGCCACGCGCAACATGGTGGGCTACCTCCCTGAAGAACGGGGCTTGTACAAGAAGAGCCGTCTGCTGGACACGCTGCTGTACTTCGGCGAATTGCGTGGCCTTTCCCGTAACCATGCCAGGGAGCGCGCAGGCGCTTGGCTCAAACGCCTGGACCTGCACGGACAGGAGCAACGGCGGGTAGAGGAGTTCTCCAAGGGGAACCAGCAGAAGGTCCAGTTCGTTGCGTCGGTCATGCACGATCCTCCGCTCGTGATTCTGGACGAACCCTTTTCGGGCCTGGACCCGGTCAACCAGCTTCTGTTCAAGGATGTCTTCCAGGAATTGAAGCAGCAGGGCAAAGCCATCATCTTTTCAACACACCAGATGGATCAGGCGGAACGACTCAGCGACAGTATCTGTCTGATCAACAAGGGACGCGTGGTGTTGGGCGGACCTGTCCGGGACGTGAAGAAACGTTACGGGAAGAACACACTCCACGTCGAATTCGACGGCGACGGTGCGTTCATGGAAAACCTCGCGGGCGTGCACCGGGCGCTTCTGTACGAGCGCAGCGCAGAGCTCGAACTGACGTCGGACACCGCTCCCCGCGCGATCATCGAACAGATCAATCCCCGGGTCGATCTTCGCAAAGTTGAGCTTCTCGAGCCGTCCTTGCACTCCATCTTCCTCCAGGTGGTTGGCGGTCCGGCCCCGCACAACGGGGAAGGAGGGCAGACGCGATGAACAAGGTGCTCGCGGTGGCCCGCTGGGAATATTTCGAAAAAGTCAAGAGCAAGGCCTTCCTCATCGGACTCCTTGTGACGCCCATCCTTATGATTGCCATGGGCGTGCTGCCGGGTTTCTTCGCCAGCCAGGAGGACGAGGAGAGCAGAGTTGTGGGGGTGATTGATGCCACGGGAAAGCTGATTGCTCCCTTTGCTGAACGCTTCCAGACGCGGTACCTGCTGAACAACGGCGTTCCGAACTACGTCGTCATGCCGCTGGCCGTAGGACCGAATATCAACCTGGATGCCGCACGGAGCGACGCGGCCATGCGCGTGTCGCGGGACGAAATCGAGGGCTTCTTCGTGGTGACCGGATCGGACAGCGTCGTGGAGTACCACTCCAAGGTGGTGGGTGACTTCCGGATCGCCTATCGCATCGAAGAGACGATCAAGGAGATTCTCGCCCAGGAACGCGTCCGCACGCTCGGTCTGGCTCCGGGAATCCTGGAGCAGCTGGAAGTGCATCTGAATGTGCGGACTGTCAAGCTCTCCGCGGAAGGGGAGAAGGAAGACGCCGGTTTCGAGACCGTCTTCATCTCGGCGTACGTCTTTCTGATGATGCTGTTCCTGCTCATCATCACCTCCGGCCAGATGCTGGTGCGGAGCGTGATCGAGGAGAAGTCGAACCGCATCGTGGAGGTGCTGGTGTCTTCGTGTTCTCCGACCGAACTCATGGCGGGGAAAGTCCTGGGGTTGAGCGCGCTGGGTCTCACACAGATGGCCTTCTGGGCAGTGATCGGCGTGGCGCTCTCGGCCAAATTCGGCGTGACGTTTGTGGCGCTGGATCAGGGACTCCTTCTGCTCCTCTACTTCATTCTGGGCTACCTGTTCTACGCGGCGGTGTTCATCGGAGCCGGTTCCCCCTTCAATACCGAACAGGAGGCACAGCAGATCACCTCGTACCTGGTGCTCTTTCTTGTGCTTCCGATCGTGGTGGCAGTGCCCGCGATGAAGAATCCGGACGCCCTCTGGATTCAGATCTTAAGCTACGTGCCATTGCTTACCCCCACGATGATGGCCCTGCGGATTCCCATCCAGATGCCGTCCGTGTGGGAGATTCTCTCCACCGTCCTGGTCATGCTTGTCTCCATTTACGGCGCGATGATCGTTGCCGGCCGGATTTTCCGCATCGGTATTCTCTCCACCGGTAAGAGTCCGAGTCTGAAGGAGCTCTTCCGCTGGATACGCACAGGATAAAGACCATGAAACAGCGAATCTGGATGCTCCTTCTCTGTACAGGCGTGTGTCTGGCGACTGCGCGCGCGCAGGTGGTTCGGCCGGACCGGGAAGATGCCGGCGGGCTCAGGAGGGATGTCTTTGGACTCGGCGTACATCTGGGTTCGGCTTCAGGGATCGGCCTGAGTTTTCGCCATCACCTCCCCTCCACGCTCAGCTATCAGCTGAATGGGGGCATCATCAAAGTCGATGACCGGCTCCTGTATGCTGTTGGGGCGGAGCTGCAGGCGGATCTTTCGCGCTCGGGTGCCACAAGATTCTTCGTCGCGGGCGCGATCGGTTACTATCATGCGGGGAGTGCCGACAAGAACGAGATGGCGGGGCCGGGACGTGTCGGGGTGGGGCTCGGCGGCGAAATGTTTGCCGGCGGGGGCTTTCATGCGACCATCGAAGCGCTGTTCACCTACTTCACGGACGGCACGGTCCTTCCGCTTCCACAGCTCGGTCTTCACTACTACTTCTAGACCCAGCCGCGGTGTCTTTGCTTCTCTGGGCATTTTGTCGTATGTTATCACTTCGACAAACGGTTTCGGGCACATCGGATATCCGCTAACGTGACAGCAGAACCGCTTCTGTTTCTTTTTCTCGCCGCCTTTGCGGTAACAACGGCCGTCTTGATGATCATCCAGCGCAATCCTGTGATGAGCGCCATCAGTCTGATCGGCAACTTCTTCTGTCTGGCGGCGCTGTACCTCATGCTGAGGGCCCAACTCCTTGCCGTGCTCCAGATTGCGGTGTATGCGGGCGCAATTATGGTGCTGGTCGTATTCGTGATCATGTTGCTCAACCTTGGAGACGAGATCAAGCTCCCGGTTCGTTTCGGTTTCCGGAGAACTGTTGGGGTGGTGCTGGGCTTCGGGCTGCTCCTCGAGCTGACCTATCTCCTGCTTTTCACTCCCGAAACGGCTGAGCACGAAATGTTGCATGCCGACGCACCGCTTATCGGGACCGTGGAGGCGATGGGGACCGCCCTGTATTCGCAGTACCTGTTCCCGCTTCAGCTTACGGGTCTGCTTCTCCTCGCTGCCGTCGTCGGAGCGGTCATCCTCGCGAAACGCCGCTTGCCCTGAAGGAAATCCATGGCCGTCCCCCTCACGTACTACCTGGCTCTGAGCGCCGCGCTTTTCGCGATCGGCGTCATCGGCGTCCTGATCCGCCGGAATGTCATCGTCGTCTTTATGTGTATTGAGTTGATGTTGAATTCCGTCAACCTCACCCTGGTGGCCTTTTCCGCGTTTCTGGGGGACATCGCCGGCCAGGCGCTGGTCTTCTTCGTCATGGCCGTTGCGGCCGCCGAAGCTGCGGTCGGCCTCGCGATCGTGATCGCCCTGTACCGCAACAAACAAACCGTGAACTTCGACGACATCAACATCCTAAAGTGGTGATGGCCTACGACCTGGTTCCTCTCGCCGTCTTTCTTCCGCTTGCCGGATTCCTCATCAACGGGCTCCTCGGAAGGACCATCAAGCGTGAAGGGCTGATCGGTGCGATCGGGAGCGCGACGGTGGGCGCCGGATTCCTCATCGGAGTCGCGACGCTGCTGGAGCTTCTCGGCGCACCGGCAGATCAGCGCACCCGCATCGTCGAAGTCATGCCGTGGATTTCCGCAGGAGACCTCAGCGCCAACTTCGCCTATCAGGTGGACCAGCTGTCGGTGGTCATGCTCTTGATCGTGACCGGTGTGGGCTTCCTCATCCACGTCTATGCCATCGGGTACATGCACGGCGATCCGGGTTTCTGGAGATTCTTCGCCTATCTCAACCTCTTCATCTTTGCCATGCTGAATCTGGTGATGGCGGACAACTTCCTGCTGCTCTTCCTGGGGTGGGAGGGTGTCGGGCTCTGTTCCTATCTCCTCATCGGGTTCTGGTACGACCGCAAGTTCGAGAAGGGGACGACGGCGGATGCCGCGAAGAAAGCGTTCATCGTCAACCGCATCGGCGACTTCGGCTTTCTGATCGGGATGTTCCTGATCTTCTCCACCTTCGGCTCGTTGCGGTTCCAGGCGGTCTTTGCCCAGGCGGCGGGGTTTGAAGCCGGTGCGCCTGTCCTCCTCGCCATCACCCTGGCGTTGTTTGTCGGCGCCACGGGGAAATCAGCACAGATCCCGCTGTTCGTCTGGCTCCCGGATGCCATGGCGGGCCCTACGCCCGTCAGCGCCCTCATTCACGCCGCCACCATGGTGACCGCAGGCGTCTACATGGTCGCCCGCTGCTCGATTCTCTACGCGCTTGCGCCAACGGCGCTCATGGTCGTGGCCATTGTCGGCGGGGCCACGGCGCTCTTCGCGGCCACGATCGGCCTCGTCCAGAACGACATCAAGAAAGTCCTTGCGTACTCCACCATCAGCCAATTGGGCTACATGTTCCTTGCTCTGGGCGTCGGGGCTTTCAGCGCAGGGATCTTTCACGTCATGACGCATGCCTTCTTCAAAGCTCTGCTGTTCCTTGGCGCCGGCGCGGTCATCCACGCGATGCACGAAGAACAGGATATCCAGCGCATGGGTGGCCTGAAAAAGCATCTGCCCATAACGTACCGGACCTTCGTCCTCGCCGCACTCGCCATCGCGGGGATCTTTCCGTTCGCGGGCTTCTTCAGCAAAGATGAGATCCTCTGGCGAACGTTTTCCAGCGGACACGGAGTGCTCTGGGCGATGGGTCTGGTGGGCGCTTTCCTGACTGCCTTCTATATGTTCCGCCTTGTCGTGCTCACCTTCGAGGGCGAGAGCAGGTGGGCTCAGGGACAACACCCGCATGAAGCTCCGTCTACCATGACCGTTCCGCTCATCATCCTGGCCATCCTCTCCGTTGGAGGCGGCGTCGTCGGCATACCGCCGAGTCTGGGTGGAGGGAATGCCCTCGAGCACTGGTTGGAGCCGGTATTCCGGCCGGCATTGGACAAGCTCGCCGGAGGGATGCATGAAGACCATGTTCTGGAGTATGTGCTGATGGCCGTCTCCCTCGGCGTGGCGCTCAGCGGCATCTGGCTTGCCCGCTTGTGGTACCTCCGGAACAAAGAAATCCCCGGGACGGTTGCGGCGAGACTCCCGCGCCTCTATCGTTTGTTGTGGAACAAATACTCGGTGGATGAGGCTTACGACATGGTCGTCGTCACGCCGCTTCTCAAAGGATCGGAAAAGCTCCTGTGGAAAGCGGTGGATGTCGGAGTCATTGACTGGGCGGTAAATGCCACGGGGCGTGTCGTCGCGTGGTTCGGCCGGGCGGCGCGATTGCTCCATACCGGCTTCACAGCAACATACATTCTGGTGTTTCTTTTCGGCGTGGTGGCCGTAATCGGCTGGCTGCTCGCTCAATAATGGACCGGACGCTCGATGATCACCCTGCCCATCCTTAGCTTGCTGCTTGCGTTGCCGTTGCTCGGTGCGTGTGCCGTGCTGGTGTTTCCGCGACACTCGGCCGGCGCGATCAAAACCACGGGGCTCGTCTTCTCCATCGCAGCGTTTGTTCTCTCCGTTTGGGTCTTTGCCGAGTTCGACGAAGCGCAGACGGCGATGCAATACGTCGAGAAGGTGCCGTGGATAGCGTCACTGGATATCTCCTATCATCTCGGCATCGACGGCATTTCGCTTCTGCTCGTCGTGTTGACTACGTTTCTCACGCCGATTGCCCTCCTCGCATCCTGGGATTCGATCAAGGACAGGACAAAGGGCTTTGTGTCGTTGATGCTCCTGCTCGAAGTGGGAACGCTGGGAGTGTTCATGGCGCTTGACCTGTTCCTGTTCTATGTGTTCTGGGAGTTCATGCTGATCCCGATGTATTTCATCATCGGCATCTGGGGAGGGGGGGATCGCGTCTATGCGGCGGTGAAGTTCTTCCTGTTCACCATGTTTGGCAGCTTGTTGATGCTGGTAGCGATCATCTGGCTTGGAGTCTACGCATCCACGCTGCCGGACGGACGTTTTACGACGAACCTGCTTACCCTCTACACCCTGGCGCCGGGGATACCGTTCGGGATTCAGTCCTGGATGTTCATCGCCTTCACCCTGAGTTTTGCGATCAAGATCCCGATTTTTCCCCTGCACACATGGCTTCCGGATGCGCACGTGCAGGCACCGACGGCGGGAAGCGTCATTCTGGCCGGGGTACTGCTGAAGATGGGGACGTACGGGCTTCTCCGTTTTTCCCTCCCGCTCTTTCCTGTGGCGACGTTTGCCTACATGCCGTATCTCGCGGTCCTGGCAGTCATCGGCATCGTCTATGGCGCGCTGGTTTCAACGGTGCAACCGGATCTGAAGAAGCTCGTTGCGTACTCTTCCGTGAGCCACCTCGGTTTTGTGGTCCTGGGCATCCTCGCGCTCAACGAGGAAGGCGTTCAGGGAGGGGTGCTGCAAATGGTTAACCACGGTCTCTCTACAGGAGCGCTCTTTCTCCTCGTCGGCATGATCTATGACCGGCGGCATACCCGGATGATCAAAGACTACGGCGGGCTGGCGCGCGTGATGCCCGTCTTCGCGGCGAGGTTCATGATCGTCATGCTCTCTTCTGTCGGGCTCCCCGGACTGAACGGTTTCGTTGGTGAATTCCTCATCCTGCTGGGCTCGTTCACCTCCCAGTTCCTTGGCTCTCCCTGGTATGCGATTGTCGGCACGACCGGCGTCATCCTCGCTGCGGTGTACCTGCTCTGGAGTTACCAGCGGGTGTTTTTCGGTCGTGTGGAAAATCCCGAGAACAAGCAGTTGACGGATCTCTCTGTCCGGGAATGGTGCGTCCTTGTCCCTGTCCTGGTGTTCATCGTCTGGATCGGAGTGCATCCGGGCACATTCCTGGATAAATCAGCGACTGCGACACGGCAGACCGTGCAACGGTTTGAGGACGCGCGGAGGGCGGTGCAGCTGGGAGTCACCGACCCGCCGGCAGACGGAGCGGGGAATCCGGTACGATGAGAAGGATTCGGGGAACAATTGTGTTCGTCGTGCTTGCATTGATCTGCGTGGCGATCCCCGGCACCGCGGCGGCGGAAGATGGGACCCATGCAGTGGCCGTAACGCCGTGGATGATCATTCCGTTTGTAGTGCTGCTGCTCGCCATCGCCGTCATGCCGTTCATCAACCGGCACTGGTGGGAGAAGTATTACCCGGTGGTGTCGATCCTCCTGGGTGCTGTGACCGTCACCTACTACCTTGCGATTCTCGGACGGCCGGACCGCTTGCTGCACACGCTTGTTGAATACATCAGCTTCATTGCGTTGATCGGTTCCTTGTTTGTCGTCGCCGGCGGGATCCTCATCCAGATCCGCGGCAAGGCCGAGCCGCTCTCCAACGTGTATCTGCTCGGCATCGGCGCGGTGCTGGCAAACATCGTGGGCACCACAGGGGCATCGATGATACTCATACGCCCGTTTCTCCGCGTCAACCGCTACCGCATCAAGCCGTACCACGTGGTCTTCTTCATCTTTGCGGTCAGCAACATGGGCGGGGCCTTGACGCCGATCGGCGATCCGCCGTTGTTCCTCGGCTACCTGAGGGGAGTCCCATTCTTCTGGGTGCTCGAGGAACTCTGGCTCCCCTGGATCATCGGGATGTCGCTTTTGCTCGGCGCGTTTCTTCTGATCGATATGCGGTCATTCCGCAAGCTCCCCGGAGCGATGCAGAAGGATGCAGACCGGACGCACGAAGAGGGTGCTGCCGCCGGCGTGCAAAACATCTTCTTCCTTGTGGTCATCCTGGTTGCCGTGTTCATCACCGATCCGCCCTTCTTACGGGAAGCGTTGATGGTGCTTGCGGCAACGGGATCCTACTTCACCACAAAGAAAGAGATCCACAAGAAGAACGACTTTAATTTCCTGCCCATCAAAGAGGTGGCGGTGCTCTTCCTCGGCATCTTCGCCACGATGATTCCGGCCCTGGACTGGCTTGAGGCGAATGCAGCGGTGCTTGGCATCCGGAGTGCCGGGCAGTTCTACTGGGGGACCGGGGTGTTATCGTCCTTTCTGGACAATGCGCCCACCTACCTGAACTTCCTGAGCGCGCAGATCGGCTTGTTCGTCAACGCCGAGACAGTTCAGGCAGTCCAGCATCTGGTGGCAACAAAGGCGGGCGTTCTTTCGGGGCTTCCGGCGAATGTGCCGCCGGACATTCTCGCCACGTATTCGGAGCTGCTCAAGCATCACTTCGATCTCGTCGCCGCCGGCGCCGTTCCGGTCAGCGATATCGCCGTGTGCTACATCATCGCAAATCATCCGCTGCACCTGGAGGCAATATCGCTTGCCGCGGTCTTTTTCGGATCGTGCACGTACATTGGAAACGGTCCCAACTTCATGGTGAAATCGATCGCCGAACAAGCCGGTGTGGACTGCCCGAGCTTCTTCGGGTATATTGTGCGATACACGATTCCGGTGTTGTTGCCGATCTTTTTTGTGATCTGGTTTGTGTTCTTCCGCTGATGAAGGAACGATACACGTTGCCTAGGACGGATAGTATATGAGCTTGCCGATTACGTGGACAGACGTCCTGGCCCTCGGACCGATAGCAGTGACGTTTGCCGGGACGCTGCTGGT
>JADLEA010000525.1 GCA_020846365.1 Bacteroidota bacterium | reverse complement strand
TGATTTCCCAGAGATCCTCCGCCGGACGGTAGGGACCTCCATTGACGGCAAAGGCACAGACGTAGCCGGCATCACGCAGAGCTTCTTTCGTGCGCCGGTCAACATGGCTATAGGGGTACGAGAACGATCGCGGCGCAATTCCTGTGACCTGCTGGATCGCCGTTCGTGACCCGACTATTTCCGCGTGCATCTGCGCGTCGTCCAGGCCGGGAAGGGACCTGTGCGTTCGCGTATGCGAACCGAACTCCACTCCCTGGCCCGCCATCCTGACGATCTGGTCAGGGGTGAGCAGGGGAACCTCCGGCGTTCCGAGCGGCACGTCCCACCAGTTTGTTCTGCGCGAGAAGTCCGCAACCAGAAAGATCAACGCCGGGATGTTGTATTCCCGCAGAACCGGAAGCGCGTAGGTGTAGTTGTCCTCGTATCCGTCGTCGAACGTGATGAGCACCCGGCCGCCGGTTGAAGACCCGTTCCCGCCCCCGGGGGCAAGGAACTCGTCAAGGCCCACCGCCCGGTACCCGTGGGAGAGGATGTACTCTATCTGCCTCCGGAAATCCGATTGCCGGACGACGTAGGTTGAGGAGAAACTCTCGCTGTCCGGACAAACGCGGTGGTAGACAAGGGGCTGGACGTGTCCCATTATTGCTCCTTCGGGAAGGATGATGCCTCCCGGGTCGTGCGGATCCACTGCGACGTATCCCCGCCGGTTGCGAGACGGAGGTAGAGTCCGATCTTCCACGTCGCGTAGCGGGGCACATGTCGCATGAGACCCATGACATCCTTCAGGGTGCCGGCGGCGGCGAAACCTGCGAGGGCGTGAAAGACCCCCGTCAGGGCGACGGCACTCCAGAGGAGAACACACAGGGGAGTCTGGATCACCCCGACAACCCAGAGCGCCGCGTTCAGGACGATCATGCCCGCTACCCAGGTCATGATGTTGACGAAGGGAGGCGTGAGGAGATCGATCCATGCATCCAGGAGTCTGAACGATCCCTTGCGCAATGCCCCCATGAGCAGCGGCCAGGCAAATCTGCGGACGACCGGGAACCGGCCGCTCTCCCACCGGGCGCGTTGAGACTCGGCGTTCCGGGCATCGGTCGGCATCGTGGCAAGGACATGGGCGTCGGGGACAAACCAGACGCGGATACCATTGAGCAGGAGGATCAGTCCGTATTCAAGGTCTTCAGCCCTCGAGAACGCCTGCCACGGAACACTTCGTAACGTGTCAGCGGCGAAGGCCATCCCGTTGCCGCGAAGACCCGCGGAGCCGCCAAACACAGACCGTCCGAGCGGCCGCACGTAGTTGTAGAGCAGGAAGCCAGCCCGCGTGGCTTCCGCGCTCCAGGAACCCGGTGAAGGCCTCACCTGATCGTTGCACTGGCATGCCTTCGCCCCGCGTTCAAGCGCCCCGTTAACTTCAAGGAGAAGGTTGCGGGACACGACGGTATCGGCATCGCACACGAGGAAGGCCTCATACCCCTCCTGCAACAGGCGTCCGAACGCCCATCGAAGTGCATACCCCTTGCCTTTCTCATCATCGGAAGTCCGCTCCAAAACCACCGCGCCCTCCGCCCGCGCGCGTTCGGCAGTCCTGTCCGAACAGTTGTCGGCGATGACCACAACATCGAAGCGTGAAGCAGGGTACCAAACCGAACGTACGCTGTGCACGGTTTCCGCAATGGACGCTTCCTCGTCATGGGCGGGCACAACCACGGCAAATCTGCGATACACCGCAGCCTCCCGGAAGTGCCTGCGCGGGGCGATCCAGGCGAGCGCGCTGAGCAGTGCCAGGTACGCAAGAGGAAAGCCCAGAAGCACGAGGAGGACAATCTGGAGTATGTCCATCACGCGTTCACGACCCCTTTCGGCATCGCGGTGCGGCTAATGGCCGCGTAACCTTCTTCCAGTTTGGAGCATACCACGGACCAGTCGTACCGTTCCCGGACAAACATGCGCCCGCGATCTGCCATGGCTTGCCGGAGCCGGCGGTCGGCCAGCAAGCGGACCGTCGCGTCCGCGAAGGCAGCCGGGTCATCCGCTATGAATGCCGTCTCGCCGTTCTGGACGTCGATGCCTTCGCATCCGATCGAGGTCGTCACGATGGGACGGCGCATGGACATGGCCTCGAGAACTTTCAAACGGGTTCCGCCCCCTATGCGCAGGGGGACGACGTACACGGATGCCCGCTGTACATAGGGTCGCACATCCGGAACATATCCTGTGACCACGATGTCGGGTGATGCAAGACGCCGCACGGACTCGGGAGGAGCGTTTCCGACCACGTAGAGGCGCACTCCCGGGACCTGCCGCTGGATCAACGGAAAGATATCCCTGATGAAATACTCGATCCCTTCGGTGTTGGGGAAATAGTTGATCGCGCCGGTGAATACCAGCGTGTTCTCTTCGGGTGACCGCTCGGGAAGCTGGAAGTACTCGGTGTCCACTCCATTAGGGACGACGAACTTTGGTACACCCGGTACATCCGGTTCGAGGAGTTCTTTATCACGCTGCGACGTCAGGAAAATGGCAGCCTGTTCACGGCAGATGGAGAGTTCCTGCGGGTAGAGTTTCCGGTACTCGTATTCTGCCCACCACTTGCGCACGAGTCCCTGGGTAGATTGCGCGACCCGCCGGTGAATGTCGTATTCGACATTGGCCGCATCCAGGA
>JADLEA010000524.1 GCA_020846365.1 Bacteroidota bacterium | reverse complement strand
TGTGAACAAGGGAGGTTCGTGCGCAACGGGACAGGCGGCCGTTATGGGTCTGTACGAACCCGCCCGCCTGCGCGGCCCGCGTACGGGCGCCGCCGCAGCCCGCACGGGCGATGTGACGTGGGAACAGGCTGATACTGAAGCAGTGCAGCATCTTGCCGGGTGCGTGCGGGACGGGAAAGAGATTCTCCTTGTGACCCCGCCACTCACTTCGCCGACGGCACACAGGGTGCTTGCGGATTTCCGGGCGGCGTTTCCCCAAACGCGCGTCATCGTGTACGACCGGAACCATCAGGCAACCCGCCGGTCCGCCTGGAACGCCTGCTACGGTGAAACCACGCTGCCGGCCGTCGCCTGGGAGAAAGCTGCCCTGATCGTGACCCTTGAAGCCGACATCCTCGGCACCGAAGGGTTCACCGTGGAACAAACGAGAGCATTCGCCGCTTCGCGGGACATCCTTTCGTCCAATTCCTTTGTGCGGCTCTATGCTGTCGAAGGGAACATGTCGCTCACGGGTTCGAACGCAGACTACCGGCTGCGCCTCACGCCAGGCGGGCAACGGGAATTCGTGCTTGCGCTCACCCGGGCCGTCGCAGCGAAACTGAACATCTCGGCCGGTCCGCTTCCCGCCGGCCCGGATCTGGCAAAAGTGGCGGAGACGAGGGGACTCTCCAAAGCAGTCCTGGAACACCTTGTCGAAGATCTCGCCGCGCACCGCGGAAAGGGAATTGTGTATGCCGGCTCCGCGCTGGGAACCGACGTGCACGTCGCCGTCAACTACCTGAACGAGCTTCTCGGGAACACTGCGCTCTATGTCGCGGGAGAACCCGCACCGGGGATGAGAGTCTCGACGGTAGCGGAAATCTCTGAAGCGATCGCGGCCATGAAGGGGGGAAGGGTTGGGTTCGTGGCGCATCTGGACGTCAACCCACTCTATCACCTCCCGCCCGGCCTCGGCTATGCGGACGCGCTAAAATCCGTCCCCTTCTCCGTGGCGATGACGCCTGAAGAAAACGAGACGTCTCAGCTCTGCACCTATGTGCTTCCCATACACACGATGCTGGAGAGCTGGGGGGATCACTCGGTGCGCGCAGGCGTGTACTCTCTGCAGCAGCCCGTCGTTGCGCCGCTGCACTCGACCCGGCAAAAGGAGGCCATCCTCCTGCACTGGTTGTCCGCGTCGATGCCGTTCAGCGAGTCGCTCTACCATGAGTACTTAGTGAGGCACTGGGAGACCGTTCTCTACCCGCAGCTTGGTAGGAGCACGGACTTCCGGTCGTTCTGGCTTGCGGCGCTGCATGACGGGGTTGTCAATACAGGCACGCCCCAGCGCGTACCGCGGACATTCCAGGTGGCTGCGCTCGTGGCCGTAGGCAGGCCGGAAACGGACAATCAGTATGCGGTCCTTGTACTTCCCGCACCGTATATCGGCGATGGTACCTGGGCAAATATCGGCTGGCTGCAGGAACTTCCGCACCCTGTTTCGAAGATCGTGTGGGACAACTACGCCGCGGTCTCTCCCTCAACTGCCAGGTCTCTCGGCGTTGAGTCGAATGATCTGATCGAAGTGTCGACGTCATCGGGCAAAGCCACCGTGCCGGTCTTTGTACAGCCGGGCACCGCGGACAACGTCGTTTGCGTGGCGCTTGGATACGGCCGCCGGAACGGCGGACCGGTGGGATCCGGCATCGGCGTGGATATCACCCCGCTCCTTCCTTCCGCATCCCTCTCGGACCAGCGGTGGTTCTTCGCGGCATCCGTGACGAAAGTGGAAGGAACCCACCCGCTGGTCTCGACGCAGGAACACCATGCGCTGGATGACACGTTTGTGAAAGACCTTCACCTGAAGCGCAAGATCATCCGGGAAGGGAGTCTGCAGGAATACAGGGACAACCCTGACGCACTGGGCATCGAGCGCAAGGAGCACGAGAGCATCAGTCCGCGCGTGGAATTCCACGGCGTGAAGTGGGGGATGGCCATCGACCTGAACAAGTGCACGGGATGTAACGCCTGCGTGGCGGGATGCAATGTGGAGAACAACATCCCGGTCGTCGGGAAGGACCAGGTGGAACTGGGGCGGGAAATGCAGTGGATACGCATCGACCGGTACTACAGCGGCACACCGGACGAGCCGGTCGCGAGCCATCAGCCGATGTTGTGCCAGCACTGCGACAATGCGCCCTGCGAGAACGTCTGTCCCGTGGTCGCGACAAACCATAGCCCCGACGGCCTGAACCAGATGGTGTACAATCGGTGTGTCGGGACGAAGTACTGCTCGAACAACTGTCCGTACAAGGTCCGGCGGTTTAACTTCCTGGATTTCCGCTATGAACTGGCTGACGGGTACTACGATCAGGAACCGGTCTCGTTGATGCACAATCCCGAGGTTACCGTGCGGTCCCGTGGCGTGATGGAGAAGTGCACCTTCTGCGTGCAGAGGATCATGGAAGCCCGCCAGCATGCGACGGAGCAGGGCGTGACGTTCGACGGCAAGGACGTGAAGACCGCCTGCCAGCAGGCGTGTCCGGCGCAGGCCATTGTGTTCGGCAACGCACATGATCCGGAAGCCGATGTCGTTCGCTACCGTGAGCACAAGCTGGGATACGATGTGCTGGGTGAGCTCAACGTGCGGCCGAACGTGACATACCTTGCCCGGTTACGAAACATCCATTCGGAGAAACGCGCGTGAGTACTGCTCTCGTCGATTACACCCGCGAGGAGCCGGTTGTCGCCGGACGCCCGACCGCATCGGAGATCGATGCGGCCATCAGCGCGCCCCTCGATCAGTTTCCGACACGCATCTGGTGGATCGGGTTCGGGATAACCTCCACGATGCTGGCGATCGGCGTGCTCTGCGTCGGCATCACCCTCTGGTCAGGCGTTGGAACGTGGGGGATCAACCAGCCGGTCGCGTGGGGATTTGACATCGTGAACTTCGTCTTCTGGGTGGGCATCGGGCATGCGGGGACGCTGATCTCCGCGATCCTTTTCCTCCTGCGCCAGCGGTGGAGAAACGGTATCGCGCGGTTCGCCGAGGCCATGACGATTTTTGCGGTGATGTGCGCGGCCATCTTCCCCTTGCTCCATACCGGCCGGCAGTGGCTGCCGCTGTACCTGATGCCGTACCCGAACCAGCACGGCCTCTGGGTCAATTTCACGTCGCCTCTGCTCTGGGACGTCTTCGCGGTCTCCACGTATCTCACTGTTTCAGCGGTGTTCTGGTATCTGGGCCTCGTGCCCGATCTGGCGACGCTGCGGGACCGGACGACGCATCCGGTGAAGAAGCTGATCTACTCCGTCTTCAGTCTGGGCTGGCGGCATTCCAGCAGGCACTGGCATCATTTTGAGCGCGCGGACCTGATCCTGGCCGGCTTTGCCACCCCGCTGGTGTTGTCCGTGCACACCATCGTGAGCTTCGATTTCGCGGTGTCCGTCAGACCCGGCTGGCACACCACGATTTTTCCGCCGTACTTTGTCGCCGGCGCCGTGTTTTCCGGATTCGCCATGGTGCAGAAGTCGCTGATCGTGGTGCGGCAG
>JADLEA010000523.1 GCA_020846365.1 Bacteroidota bacterium | reverse complement strand
GATGGCATTGTCGATGAGGTTCATCCAGATCTGGTTTATCTCGGCACCGAATCCCCAGACGGGCGGGAGGTCAGGAGGGACGTTGACGGATATCGTCACGGACCGCTCACGCGCTTTTTCATCGAGCAGCGCGACCGTGTCCAGGAGGCCATGTGCAATGTCCACTGCATCCTGGTCAGAGGAGCGATCCATGTTGGTGAATCCCTTCGTGGCAGCGACGAGAGAATGAATTCGGGAAGTCGCGCGTCTGATGTCGTCGACGAGGGAGCGTGCCGCATACCCGCCTGCAATCCACCGGAGGCCGGCTTCGAGCGCGCTTCCCTGGAGAGCTTGCGCAAGCCTGTTCAGGGTGTCGATGTCGAGGTGCGTTTTGGCCAGGTCTTCCGCCGAAGCCGGATTCAACTCATGGTCTTCGAGCCATGCGGCAATGGTGTCTTCGCGATCTGCAAGCGCAAGGCCAGTGAGCGGTCGCTGATTCGGACTTTCCGTGCAGATGTGCCAGACGTCATCCAGTACGGAGATTTGTGCAGCGGAGAGCCCGGTGGCTCCGATGGCGCGCGCGGCGTCCATGGCGACGGCAAAGGCGCTGACGAGCAATTCTGCATTCCGCATGGCGGCTGATGCCGGGTTGTTGAGCTCGTGGGCGAGCCCCGCTGCAAGAGTTCCGAGGGATATCATTTTCTCGTCACGGAGGGCCACCGAGGTGAACCGCCGGGCACGGTCGGTCATGACGTGCACGAGGATCGAGGTGACCTCGTGACAGTTGCGTATCATTTCCGGAAGGTCCTTGCGGTCGATCTCAAGGGCATCAACAGCTTCTTCCACGTGCGTGTCCCCCGGAGGGTTCTTCAGCCGTGAATAGGGAAGGAGACCCGTGACGTCCCCCCCCTTCCAATCCATCATCTTTCGTCTCCCACCGCCTCGATTCATATAGATAGACACGCAACCGGAAAGAAGGATGAGGAGCTTGTTGACGCTCTCAGTTTCGCCGACCACGATCTGCCCCGCCTCGTAGTGGACGAGGGTGCCATGAGTGGCGATCCAGGCAAGTTCTTCGCGCGGCGCTCCGCCGATCGTGCGATGGGTGGCGAGAAGATCGATGAGTTGGTCTTTGGTCATGGGCTGTGCCCCTTGCACCTGTCCGGGGAAATTCCTATGCTTTTTGTCGTCGCTGTTGCGCTCCGCGCCAAGAGTAACGCTTCACTGTCCAGTTCTTTGTCCAGTCTCCAAAGGGCCCGCATGGAATCAGATGGTTCCTGTTTCCGGTCACACGGTTTTGCACCGCGGGGCCTCTGCGGTTACCCATCCCCACCCGTCTCCCTACAACAGCAGTTTCCGTCTTCTTGCTCCCGCCACTCGCGGCAATGTGCCCCTGGTGTGCGGCTTCCGAGGAACAATCTTCGATTTTCAACAGTTTTTCTAGTCAGGACTTCCAACAGGGACCGAAGGGTGGACAGGAGCGCAGCATGGCAAAACCGGTAATTATGAGCATAGACGACGATCCGCAAGTGCTTTCGGCCATCGAGCGGGACCTTCGCCGGCATTACAAAAGCGAGTATCGGGTCATGAAAGCGGGAACGCCCGGGGAAGCTATGGAGGTTGCCCGTCAGCTGAAGCAGAGGGGAACGCCTGTCGCGATGTTTCTCGCCGATCAGCGGATGCCCGAAATGACCGGAACCCGGTTTCTTTCCGAGGTACGGCAGCTTCATCCCGAGGCGCGCAAGGTCTTGCTTACCGCCTACGCCGACACGGATGCGGCGATCGAGAGCATCAACGAGATCGGTCTGGATCACTATCTGATGAAACCCTGGGATCCTCCTGACCAGAAGCTGTATCCCGTGCTGGATGACCTCCTGTCGGAATGGAAGCGCAGGGTGCATCTGCCGTTTGACGGGATCCGGATTGTCGGGGCTCTCTTTTCGCCGCAAAGCCACACCGTCCGGGAATTCCTCTCTCGCAACCAGGTGCCGTACCAGTGGATAGACGTCGACGAGGATCCGAGCATGCGTGAACTGGTTGCCGCGTTCCCCGGCGGCATGTCGAAGTTGCCGGTTGTCCTGTTCTCGGACGGAAGTTACCTGAGCGCTCCTTCCACGCTTGAGCTGGCGAAGAAGGCCGGGCTACAGACTCAACCGGAACGTCCCTTCTACGACGTCGTAGTAATTGGCGGAGGTCCCGCCGGTCTCGCCAATGCGGTGTACGCCGCCTCCGAAGGAATGCGTGTTGTGCTCATCGAGCAGAGTGCGCCGGGCGGACAGGCGGGGACGAGTTCCAGGATCGAGAACTATCTGGGTTTCCCGAACGGGATCTCCGGTTCCGATCTTGCGCAGCGGGCAAGCGCGCAAGCCCGCCGGTTCGGCGCGGAGTTGCTTACGGCGCAGGAAGTCACGGGGATACGGCGCGAAGATCCCTACCGAATCGTGCAACTCTCTGACGGAAAGGAAATCTCCGCGTACGTTGTGGTCCTCACGACAGGAATGGAAGTCCGGACCCTGCAGGTGCCGGGGATCGACGGGCTTATCGGCCGCGGCGTGTATTACGGTGCGTCGCTGAGCGAAGCTATGACCTACCGTGACCGCGAGATCTGCATCATCGGGGGAGCGAACTCGGCAGGACAGGGTGCTCTTTACTTCTCCCGCTACGCCCGGCGCGTGACCATCATCATCCGTGCGCCTGCGCTCAGTCCCGCAATGTCACACTATTTAGTCGAACGCATCACGATGACGGAGAACATCGACGTCATCCCGAGAGTCGAGGTGTCGCGCGTGTGCGGCAAGGATGTGCTGGAACAGGTCGTGTTACGCAACGCCGATACCCAGGAGGAGCGAACGCTGCACGCCGCCGCCATGTTCATCTGTATCGGCACAGCGCCGCGGTCGGGCTTCGTCGCGAACCTCCTGGAGCGGAACGACAAAGGGTTTATTGTCACCGGGCCTGACCTTCCCCGGGTCGATGGCAAACCGAAAGGGTGGACGCTGCAGAGGGATCCGCTCCTGTTCGAAACCAACGTGCCGGGGATCTTTGCTGCCGGAGACGTGCGCGCCGGCGCGAACCGGCGCGTTGCATCAGCAGTCGGGGAGGGCTCCGCGGCGATCTACTCTATTCATAAGTATCTGGAAACAGTCTGAAAGGAAGGATGCCGATGCATCGGTTTCTCGTGATCTCTCATCATACCGGAGAAGATTGTGTGAGGGCGCTGAAGGAAACACTCGCGATTGGCTACCTCACGCACTTCGATTGGGGATGCAAGGACGGTGCGCACACCGGGTGGGCAGTACTGGAGGCAGAAGACAAAGCTCAGGCGATCCTGAGCGTGCCGACCTTTCTGCGTCCGTCCGCTCAGGTCGTGCAACTCACAAAATTCGCCGCGGACAAAGTCCACGCGATGCACATCAAGTAGGCAGTGAAAACCGGTTTTCCGGACACCGGCCTCCATGCCACGAGTCCGGTGAATCCAGAGTCCTACACGCTGACGACAACCTTTCCCGTTGTCTTTCCCGACTGAAGCAGGCGGATCGCATCTTTGAGCTGTGGGAACGGATAGACCGCGCCGACGTGCGGTCTTTCCAGCCCCAACCCTCCGATCGTTGCAAGCATGCTGCGCCACAACTCCACCCGGTCGTAGAGCCAGATAAGGTTAAAACCGAGAATCGATTTGTTGAACTCGATGAGGCGGAGTGTGTGATAGCGGGGGATGCCGAGGAATTTCCACGCCAGGCGGAGGTAATTGGGCGTTGCAATGTGCGAGGTGAACTCAGAAAGCCCGTACGCAACGAGCCTGCCGGTCGGGGCGAGCGCATCAAAGCTCACCTTCTGGATTCTGCCGCCCACAGCATCGAGGACAAGGTCCAGCTGACGACCTCGGAGTGCCGCCATGAGGTCCCGTCGGAATTCCGGGCTGCGAACGATGATTTCATCGCACCCTTCTCTCTTCAAAATGGGGATTTTTGAGGCATTTCCCACCGTGCCGATCGTGAAGGCCGAATAGCGCTTGGCTATTCGATTAGCGTACAGGCCAACGCCTCCGGCTGCGCTGTGAATCAGAACGGTCTGTCCCCTTTGGATGTTTCCGAGGGGAACCAGGGCATAATATGCGGTGAGCGCCTGGACAATAAAAGATGCTCCCTCCTCATAACTCCACCCCTCCGGAATACGTATAACGTATCGATGGTCTATGGTGAGGTGCGTCGTGTACGCTCCAAACCGGATAGAGCCCATGACGCGGTCGTTGAGGTGAATGTCCTTCACCTCAGCTCCGACCGCAACGACGATCCCGCTGAAT
Source organism: Bacteroidota bacterium (assembly GCA_020846365.1). Taxonomy (GTDB): domain Bacteria; phylum Bacteroidota; class Ignavibacteria; order UBA10030; family UBA6906; genus JAGDMK01. The sequence continues at coordinate 209 of JADLEA010000523.1, read as the reverse complement.
TCGATGCCAGGCACGCAGTCCCGCCTGGGCGCGGCCCTGTAGAGTCCGAGGATGGTGAAGACGTCGGCGAAGTTCAGACCAATCGCCCTTACATCGACGGCGACTTCAGTGTCTCCCGGCGGGGGAGCTTCTTCTTCATGAAGATTCAAGCGGCGGAGTGAACCGACACGGGACAAGCGGTAGGTTTGTCGTTTCATCGCATCGTACTG
>JADLEA010000522.1 GCA_020846365.1 Bacteroidota bacterium | reverse complement strand
CTCAGCAATCATTTCCATGCGCACGGCGTGGTCACGGTGCTCGGAGGACCGCATGCGCGCTGCTATCCCCAGGACGCCAGCAGGTATTTTGACTACGTGCTCGGTTTCACCGACGAGGCCCTTATCCATGACGTGCTTCAGGATTGCACCCGTCACTCTCCCGACGGACTCCTGATGTCTGCGGCCAGGCAACCCGCACAGCTGCCGGGAATCCGGGAGCGATGGAAGTTCATCCAACCGACCGTGCAACGGGCCCCCATCATACAGATCGTCCCTATGCTCGCCAGCCTGGGGTGTCCGTACTCGTGCAGTTTCTGCATCGACTCCACGGTCCCGTACCAGGTGCTGGATCCGGATGTGATGCAGCACGATCTCCGGTTTCTCCTGACAAAGTTCAAGCGGCCGCTCATCGGCTGGCACGACCCCAATTTTGGCGTCCGGTTTGAGGAGATTATGGGGGCGATAGAGGAGGCGGTGCCGCCGGACAGGATCGACTTCATCGCCGAGAGCAGTCTGTCGCTTCTTTCGGAACCGCGGCTCCAGCGGCTCAAACGGAATGGATTCAAGGCACTCCTGCCCGGCATCGAATCGTGGTTTGCCCTGGGCGAGAAGTCCAAAACCTCGGGCGTTGAAGGCCTGGACAAAGTGAAGCGGGTCGCAGAACACGTGAACCTGGTCCTGCGCTACATCCCTTACGTACAGACCAATTTTGTCCTCGGCCTGGATGTCGACGAGGGACCTGAGCCGTTCGAACTCACCCGACGTTTCGTGGACCTGTGCCCGGGCGCATTCCCCGGATACTCCCTCCTCACCGCATTCGGACAGGCGGCACCCGTCAATCTGGAGTACCAGCGGGAAAACCGCGTGATCGGATTCCCTTTCCATTTCCTCAACAACAACAGCGCCATGAATGTCCGGCCCCTCAACTATTCCTGGCCGGAATTCTACCAGCACATCATCGACACGACAAGTTATTCGTTCTCCCCGCGCGCCATCATGCGGCGCCTCCTTGCAACGCAGAGAGTCATTCCGCGCTGGATGAACGTCATCAGGGCAATCTCCTCGGAAGGCTACGGGAGAATTCATTACCACAAGTATATACGCTCCCGACTCCTCCGGGACACGATGTTCCGCGGATTCTATGAACAAACGAATGATGTCCTTCCGGAGTTCTTCGAACACCGCGTGCGCAAGGCCCTCGGCACTATGTGGTCGTGGTTACCCCCGGGCGCGATGCGGCATGATCCGAATGCCTATCTGAAAAGCCAGTTGCCGATACACGGGACTGCGGGTCAGGCTGTAGAGCTCGAACCGGAACCCAAGGCACTTGCAGGATAGTCCTTTTCAGAGGAATTCTTCTTCGTAGTCTGGTGTTAGAAGTTCAGCGCACTCGCACGCACACATCGGAGCTACGAATGAAGGTCAGCGTCGTTGGCGCAGGCATGGTCGGGAGTTCTGCGGCATTTGCCATGGTCCTCCGCCGTGTGGCAAACGAAATCGTCCTCGTCGACATCAACAAGGAGCTCGCCCTCGCCCAGGCGGAGGACATCCTCCATGCCACGCCCGTCACAGGCCCGGTAAAGGTGACGTCCGGAGACTACGGAATGATCGCCGGCAGCGCGGTCGTTGTGCTCGCCTGCGGCGTAAGCCAACGGCCCGGCGAGAGTCGTTTGCAACTCCTGTCACGGAATGAAGCAATCTTCGCCGATGTGGCTGGCAAAGTCGCAGCCAACGCTCCCAACGCCATTGTGCTCATCGCATCCAATCCCGTCGATATCATGACGCAGGTTGTCACCGAGCTTGGCACGTTTGCTCCGCACAAGGTTATCGGCTCAGGCACTATCCTTGACACCGCCCGCTTCAGGGCTCTCTTGGGCGAAACATTCCGCGTTTCCGCGCAATCGGTCCATGCATATGTCCTGGGTGAACACGGGGATTCGGAAGTGCTCCTCTGGTCCGAAGCCACGATCGGCGGCGCTCCCCTGGCGGAGTTTGCAGAGCAGCATGGTACTCTCCTCACCAGGGAACTCAAAGACGCCATCGACGATCGAGTCCGGCGTGCTGCGTACCGGATTATTCAGGGAAAAGGTTCCACGTACTACGGCATCGGTGCGGGGCTCTCGCGGATCGTCCAGGCAATCCGGAACGATGAACAGGTCGTTCTCACGCTTTCCAATAGTGATGTTCCCGGCTTCCCAAACGTCAGCCTGTCGCTTCCACGCATCATCGGCGCGGAAGGAATCAGGGGCACGCTCGCGCCTTCCATGAATGCCGGGGAGAGATCTGCGCTGGAGCGTTCGGTAGACGTACTCCGTCAGGCCAGGGCTAGGGCCTGACGCTGATTCACCGACGCGTCGAGCCGAGGTGTGTTCGGTTCGCGCACCCCGTTGCCTCGCCCGTTGAAAATCCCGTATGCATTCCGTAGGTTTGTATAGCGCCGGTCCGCCAGGCTCCTCCGGCAACTAGCCGGCCCGGAGACGGAATCGGCACAGTGCCCTGTGTACAAAAGAGCTGTTGCACTGATGGGGCACGCCCACCAGAGTATCAACACGGCGGAGTCTCCTCCCATGTATCAGCGATCCTTGCACATCACCGTCCTTCTCCTCAGCGTCGTCATTTCACTTCAGCTTCCTGCGACTGCGCAGGAGCCGCTCAAACCCACCGTGGAGTGGATGATTTCGCCTGAGCCCGGGGCATCGGTGACTACACCCACCACACGTTGGCTCTCTGACAGCCGTCTCGTGCTCTTCGACAACCGCAAGCCCCCGGCGGAGAGGGTGATTGAGCTACTGAATCCGGAATCCGGGGAACGAACGACGATGCTGGACCCCACGCGCGCGGTGGAACGGTTGAAGACCCTTCTCGGAGAGGATGCTGCGCCAAGCGTTCTGCCGTTCCCGCAGGAAATATCCGGCGACGGGAAGACTTCTCTTTACATGCTGAAGGGGGACGTGTACCTCCTCGACGTGCCCTCCGTCACCTTCTCACGGGTCACACAGACTCCCGGTCAGGAATCCTGCGCGCGCCTATCTCCTGATGGGATGAAGGTCGCCTACGTGCGGGGTAACGACCTGTACGCGTATGACCGCAACACAAGGACTGAACGCAGACTGACTCACGACGGTTCGGACAGCCTGCGGAATGGAACCCTGTCATGGGTATACTGGGAGGAAGTCTTCGGACGGTACGATGTGGGCTACTGGTGGTCGCCGGATTCCCGGTCCATTGCGTTCTTCCGCACGGATGAGTCGGGAGTGAGCCTCCAGCACTACGTCGATGTGAAACCGTGGACTCCGCGAGTCATTACGCAGCGCTATCCCAAGATCGGGGAGAAGAATCCCTCCGTGAAACTGGGTATCCGGGAAATCTCCCGGGATACAACGCTGTGGGTAGACTTGAGCGCCCATCCGCATGAATACGTTGTGCGTGTGGAGTGGCTTCCCGGCGGAAAACTCCTCGGCGTGCAAACGATGAACCGGCTTCAGACGGAAAAGGACCTATTCTATGCCGACCCGCTCTCGGGCAGGGTGACTCATGTGTTGAAGGAGACGGATCCCGGATGGGTCAACATCGATGACGATCTTCTCTTCCTTAAGGACAGAAAGCACTTCATCTGGTCCTCGGAACGAGACGGATTCAAACACCTCTACCGTTACACGCTTGATGGAACCCTGGTAAACCAAATTACCAGCGGGCCATGGGCGACGTTTTCGGGGGCAGGGGGCGTGGCGTGGGTTCAGCGGGCAATCGTAGGGATCGATGAGAAGGAAGGATGGCTCTACTTCACCGCACTGGAAAAGTCCTCCATCGAAAGACACCTCTACCGGATCCGGTTCGATGGCTCAGGACTGAAACAGCTCTCTCAGGAATCCGGTTCGCACAACATCTCCTTCAGTCCGAACGGGAAGTACTATACCGATAGATACTCCAGTGCATCGACTCCTCCCCGCCTGACGTTGCATCGTGCCAATGGCGACACCCTTCAGACGCTGGCACTTCCGCGGATGGAGGCGTTTGCTGCGCGAGGGCTACGCTACCCTTCGTTCTTTACCATTCCGGCGCGCGATGGTTTTTCTCTCCCTGCTCAGATCCTCAAACCCGCCAGCTTCGATCCGGCAAAACGCTATCCCATCATTCTGTATGTGTATGGGGGACCCTCCGCACCCCAGGTGGTAGACAGCTGGCAACGCGATGTGGTCTGGGAAAACATCCTTG
>JADLEA010000521.1 GCA_020846365.1 Bacteroidota bacterium | reverse complement strand
GTGTCCGGGATCGAGAGCGTTTTGCCGTAGATCTGCTGGGGCGGTTCACTGATACCGATGTAGTTGTCGAGCGACTTGCTCATCTTCTCCACCCCGTCGGTGCCGGGAAGAATGGGCATGGTCAGGGTGACCTGCGGATCCATGCCATACTCCCGCTGAATGTCGCGTCCGACGAGAAGGTTGAACTTCTGATCCGTGCCGCCCAGTTCCACATCCGCCTCGACCGCGACGGAGTCCATCGCCTGCGCAAGCGGGTAGAGCAGCTCATGGATGCTGATCGGTTCCCCCGCCTTGTACCGGCGTTCGAAGTCATCCCGTTCCAGCATGCGCGCGACGGTGTACTTGGCGCCGAGCGCAATGACGTCGGCAAACGACATCTTGTCGAGCCAGTCGGAATTGTACATCATCTGGATCTTCTTGGTCGAAAGAATGCGCGTCGCCTGCTCGAAGTAGGACTGCCCGTTCTTCCGGGTCTCTTCGAGGGTCAGGGGCGGACGCGTTTTGCTGCGGCCGGAAGGGTCGCCGATCATGCCGGTGAAGTCGCCGACGATCAGAATCGCGTGATGACCCAGGTCCTGGAATTGGCGGAGTTTACGAAGGACAACAGAGTGGCCCAGGTGGAGGTCAGGACGGCTGGGGTCGCATCCGAGTTTGATCCTGAGGGGTTTGCGTGTCCGGAGAGAGGATTCGATCTTCCGGGCGAGGTCTTCTTCACGGATGATCTCAGCGGCTCCCCGCCGGATCAGATCCATTTGCTCGTTCAGAGGTGGAAACTGCTCGGTCATCTACAGTGCATAATTCCTTCTAATATCACGCTCCGCCTCGCGGCGGGCGATGTCGTCTCTTCGATCGTGAGCCCGTTTGCCGCGGCAGACGCCCAGGAGAACCTTCGCGATGTTCTTGCGGAAATAGACGCGCAGCGGGACAAGGGTGATGCCAGGTTCGCCGGTCCGCGCCGTGAGCTTCCGGATTTCCTTGCGATGCAGGAGGAGTTTGCGCTTGCGGAGCGGATCGACATTCGCATAGCTTCCTTGCTCATAGGGGCTGACGTGCATCCCCTGGAGCCAGACCTCTCCGCTCTTCACCTGCGCATAGGATTCTGCGATGTTGGCGTTTCCCAGTCGAAGCGACTTCACTTCCGTTCCGGTGAGCACGATTCCGGCCTCATACGTTTCCAGAACCGTGTACTCGTGGCGAGCCTTGCGGTTGGTGCTGACGACTTTCTCGTCGGTCGCCTCCTGATGTGCCATCGTCCCGTCATTTTTTGCCCCGGGAAGTATACTTAAAATCGATAGGAAAAGCAATGCTCTGGCATCGGTCGGGGGGAAAATGTATATTGCGACCGATCACGGAAAACACACATGCCGATCCCGCACCCGCTCCACCGGGTCGCACTGACCCTCGACATCCTCGCCTTCCTTCTCTGTTGTGCTGGCATCGTTCAGATTTCCTCAAAAGCCGGTCTCGGCATCGAACTGATGTCGGAAAACGGCCGCGTGTACTGTGCCGGCGTCGATGAGCCGTCAACAACACCGGCGTTTCGCGTGGGCGACCGGCTGAGCATGCTGGCAGGACAGCCATTGCTTCGTGTGGAGGAGGTGGAATTCCTCCTGGACAGCCGGGAAGTCGGGGAATCCGTGCCGTGCACTCTTGAACGCGACGGGATCAGCATGACAGTTCCCGTCACCCTTGTCCGTTACTACAGCGTCTGGTATGTCGTCATCGTCATCTTCGTAAGTGGTCTCTTCTTTTTCGTCGGGGTGTTGGTCTCCCTGCGTAGACCCGAGGATCGTGCCGCCCACATCTTTCACCTCGGCTCCGTGGGGACAGCGGTGATGCTCTCCACGACCTGGGGTCAGTACGCCACCTCCCCGGCGTTCGTGGGAATCTCCCTGCGGGTGATCTTCTCCACGATGTACGCGTACGTCCCGGTCTGGTTCTTTCACTTCACAGAGTTGTTTCCCCGTGAGCGGGACAACGGCAGCCGGGGATTGCACCGCTCCTGGCTCTATCTATTTGCCACAATCCTCGCCGCCGCCAACGGGGCGACTTTCGTCCATGCGGCGCGCACAGGTCTTGTGACGGATTTCCGCACGCACCTGGAGGTCTTCACCGCCACGCGGTGGTTCCTCGTTCTGCTCGTCATCGCCGGCCTCTATATGATACGGCGGGCATATGTCGGCGCCGGTGATGAGCCGGAACGCCGCCGGCTTCGGTGGGTCGTCTGGGGTTTGTTCGCGGGCTTCCTGCCTTTCGTCGTCCTCTGGGTCGTCCCTTCGATCTTGCTCTCCTTTCCACTGGTTCCCGAAGAGGTGATGCTTCTGGCCGCAGGCGCGATCCCCATCGCATTCGGCATCTCAATCGTCAGGTATCATATCCTGAACATCGACCTCATTCTGAACCGGAGCGTGGTGTACACGGTGGTCATGGCAATCCTGGTGACGCTCTATGTCGGTGTGGTCGCTGGTACCGCGGCAATCGTGGCCACGGTCACGTTCCAAGTGTCGGTGCTCATCTCTGCAGTGGCGGCGATTCTGATGGCGCTCGCCTTTGAACCGCTCCGGCGAATCGTGCAACATGCGGTGGACCGCCGCTTTTTCAGAGTCCGCTATGACTACCGGAAAGTGGGATTGGAACTCCTCGAAGAGATCAAACAGTCACATTCGGCGGCCTCGCTCGCGAGCCAGTGCACCAATCGCCTCGGCGCAATCATTCCCTCAGACAAACTTGGATTTCTTGTCGTGCGTGGGGAACACAAGCGGCTGGAACTGCTTGCGCAACAGGTCTCAAAGGGAAATCCTGATTCAGGTTTTCCCTCCGACGCTCAG
>JADLEA010000520.1 GCA_020846365.1 Bacteroidota bacterium | reverse complement strand
TCCTCATAGAGGATTGCTTTTGGCCGCGGTCGGTGGTCGCCTATGGGACGGGTTGTTGAAAATCCAGCAAAGTTGAGGAAGCTGCAACAATCCTCTACCCGGTACACCTGGCTCTGGTAGCCGCACGCTGCTTCAGGCGTTGCCTGAGCCGGACTGGCATGGATTGTGCCTCTTCAGTGCGCCCGACACTGTGTGCAAGTGCTGCCTGAACCTGACCGTTTTCAGTTATTACCTGGCCCGCGCGTGAGGAGCGCTCCAGGAGCCCTTCTCCGGTCACCTCATGAATAGTAGTGCTGTCGTCGAAAGCCAAGAATTGCCAGAAGCGCTCCCGCGGTCCGTTTGCATAGTTTCGCCGCTTCCGCCTCCCTTCGGTGGAATGGCGATTCAGGCGCTCAAGCTGGAATCGTTGCTGACCGAGAGCGGCTTCCGTGTCCTGAAGGTCCGGACAAATCCGGTTTTGCCGGCCTCGCTGGCCTGGATGGCAAGAGTGTCCGTGCTTCGCAGCTGCGCGAAACTCGTCCTCTTCCTGCTTGAGCTTCGCCGCATGGCACTCCAGGCCGACAGCATCTACTTCCTGAGCGCGTTCTTCAATTTCTTCTGGTGGGTGACCTGTCCCGCGCTGTTGCTGCTATTCGCATATCGCCGCAAGGTCATTCTGAGTGCGCGCGGTGGCGCAGGGGGACGATTCTTCGCCAAGTACAAGTATCTGCTTCGGCCTCTCATACGGCGGCTCGAGCTGGTGACAACGCCCTCTTCGTTCCTCCAATACGACTTTGTCCGCATTTTCGGCATAAAGGCGGAAGTGGTCCCGAATATCGCGGACCTGCGGCAGTTGCGGTTCCGGATGCGATATCCCTTGCGGCCCCGGTTGATCGTGAGCCGGAACCTGGAGCTGATTTACAACGTCGCCTGTGTCATTCGCGCATTCGCCGCCGTTCACGCACGTTTTCCGGATGCGACGCTCGCCGTCGCGGGCGACGGCAGCCAGCGCGAACACCTCGAGGCCCTCGTGGAGGGACTCGGGCTCGCGCACGCGGTCACCTTTCACGGACTCCTGCCTCACGAGCAGGTCCCGGCACTGTATAATGCCAGCGACATCCTCATAAACGGCTCCAACGTAGACAATATGCCCGGTGTCATCCTGGAGGCGATGGCCTGCGGTATGCCCATCGTCACTACCCGCGCCGGCGGCATACCGCATATGGTCGAACATGGCGTGACCGCACTGCTGGTGGACTGTAACGACAACGCGGGGCTGGCCTCTGCCGTGCTGCGGCTACTCGAGGATGCCGGACTCGCCGCCAACCTCGCGACCAATGCCCGCCGTGCATGCGAGGACTATTCACCTCAGCAGGTTCGCAAGGTCATAGTCCCTTTGTTGAATCGGGTCGTGGCGCAGGATAGAAGCGTGCCGAACGTCAACGGCTTCATCACCACAGCATAGGCGCGCGTTTGCCGCACTTGCGCAGAGCGAAAGGCCGGACACTGGTCTAATCTTTGGTGATCAGGGAAAAACACCGTTCCCCGGCCCGTCGCGCGGTGGCCGCGAAATCGGGGTGCCGGGGATATCCGGGCGGCTCTAACAGCGGCCATGCTTCGGAGTAGGTTTGGACTGGCGTCGCTTGCATAGGAAGGACAATATCCCAACCGGATGTCCCGTTCCGAATGTCCTTTCTGTGAGCTCTGGCTGTGCAGCATCACGACGAATCCAGCCGATTCGTCAGTCCCCTGCACTGATGAAGCCCAGGGGCGGGGCACGCGGCTGTACGGATCCCTTCTTGATTGCCTCAATGCATGGACCGATGTTGCCGGGCCGCCTAATCAGAGCATCGCAGATTGTTTCTTTATTGAATCCCCCGGCCCTCGCCCAATGGTCCTCCCGATGGAGCGCACTTGCAGAACTACGCAATGGGAACACTGGTCTGAACCCTCGTCGATGCAAGGCTTGTTCGGATACAGCAGATACTCTTTCCGGTAGGCGGCGGGCGTGGCATTGGGCATAAAGATGTTTGCACCGCGCTGGAGTGCCAGCTCCCGCCCGCGCTTCGGAAACACGGCGTCGAAAGCAGTCGTCGCCGGTATGTGGGCGTCAGGGTTGACCAACCGCAGAACGGCGAGGGCCGTGAAGAACATCTCGGAGTCCCTCACATACGCGTTCTGAGATGTTCCGAGCGGTGTGTCCGGGTGTGGGATGAACGGGCCGATGCCGATCATGTCGAGATCCAGCAAGCGACAGAGCAGGATGTTGTCGGCCAGCACTTCAAGTGTCTCGCCGGGGAGGCCGATCATAAACCCGCTACCCGTCTGGACACCCAGCGCTTTCAGGTCACGCAGACACTGAAGCCGCTGTTCGAGTGTGCAGTCGGCGCGCAGTCTCGCGAACAGCTCCGGGTCCGAGGCCTCGAACCGCAGCAGATAGCGATCCATCCCACATGCCTGCCAATAGGCGTAAACATCGCGCGGCCGGTTGCCGACTGAAACTGTCACGGCAAGGGAAGTCTCCCGCTTTATCCGACGGATCAGGTTGCCCAGATCTGCGTCCGCGCGGGGGGTGGGCATTTCTCCCGATTGGAGCACGATCGTTGTCTGGGAGCACCCAGCCATGTTCCGGGCCACGGACATCACTTCGTCGGGCGAGATTACATACCGCTTCACCTTGCGATTGGACCTGCGGATTCCACAGTAGAAGCAGTCGTTCGCACACACGTTCGAGAACTCGACTATGCCGCGGACGAACACTTCGTCACCCATCACATCGCGCCTCAAAGCATCTGCACGTCGGAACAGATCGAGGCGCTGGTCGCCCTGTGAGGAGAGCAAGACGACCAGCGCCTCGCGCGTATAGTCTTGCGATCGTGGCATCACTGTAATGTACCACAGCGTGGCGCACAAAACTGCGATAAGCGCTTGACAAGTCCGCCGTATAGCTCTATAAACTCCCCTTATGCATTCAGTCGTTTTCGCCTGTCCTTGTACGAATAGTGCGACACCGTGTTGTCGCACCAGGCTTCGAATGGCTGATGCATGCCATTGCGGGGGATACGCACCGTAGACACCACAATGAGGGATCCCGGCAGGAAAACCTGATCTGAGATCCGACGCGAATCGCGCTGAAGCCCTTCGAAGCAAGAACTTCGAAGGGCTTTTTTGTTGTGCGCCCGGCAGGGCGCACACCTTGGAGGTGAAAGTCCTCTGCAGGCCCGGTCAGGGGAACTGCTAGCCGGACGGCAAGGGTGTCCACCGCGAGGTGGGATCCAAAGGAAGCCGCAGGCAAAGCGCTGGACTGACGAACAGGAAGCGCATAGAGGCGGACACGCGGGGTGAAGCGGCCATTATCGCCAAAGCCCGGTACTGGCACGGAACGCGTGGACGTAGATGCGACAGTCATAAGCGTGAAAGGGGTGCGCATTACCCGGGGAGATCTGGCGGGTTGCCAAGAGCTAGGGAGGTCGGAAGGCTTTCCGATGATCCGTCAGAAGTCAGCCGAGGGCATAGTAGGTCCAGTTCGACGGACCCAAGGCCCGAACAGATAATCTTGGAAAGGTATCTCCACTTCG
>JADLEA010000519.1 GCA_020846365.1 Bacteroidota bacterium | reverse complement strand
GAGATTGGCCGAACGGGATTCAGGAGCTCAACGCACGCCTGAAGCTGTTCACCCACGAAGCGACGCCCTGCGGCGAGCAGTCCTCATCCAGCCGGCGCAGCAGGGCTGTCCCGACGATTACCCCGTCAGCAACTTCTGCAAACTCGGATGCCTTTTCAGGAGATGAAATACCGAACCCCACCAGCATCGGATTCTTCCTGACGGCTGATTTGATGCGTCGTATGTCGCCAAACGTCTCCCGGGAAACTGTGCTCCCCGTGACTCCTGTCGTGGAGACACAATAGAGAAAACCGGATGAGGATTCATCGATTGTCCTGACGCGATCCGGCGGCGTCGTGGGTGCAACGAGAAGGATCCCGGAGAGTTCGGCGGCCGCAATGCGGTGCGCAGCATGGCTCCATTCTTCCAGCGGAAGCTCCGGCAGGATCACACCGTCCACGCCTGCTTCCGCCGCGTCCCGGAAAAACCGTTCCTCCCCGTAGCGGAGGATCGGATTGAGATAGCCCATGAGGACAAGCGGCAGAGAGGATCGATCCCGGACCTGGCGGACGCAATCGAGGATCCAGGGAAGCGTCACGCCATTCCGCAAGGCCGCTGTTGATGCACCTTGAATGACAGGGCCATCCGCCAACGGATCGGAGAATGGCATACCGATCTCCACGAGATCCGCCCCACCATCCTCCAGGGCAAGAATCAGGTCCCGCGTCGCATCAAGGGAAGGGTAACCTGCTGTGAGAAACATGGCGAGTGAGGGAATGCGTTGCCGCAGATTATCGGCCAATCTCTTTTCGAGGTTTTCTTTCATGGCCGGGCGTACGTTGTCATGTCTTTGTCTCCTCTGCCCGAAACATTCACGACGATGAGGGCATCATCGGCAATGTCAGGCGACATCTTTTCCAGATACGCAATGGCGTGGGCCGTTTCCAGGGCAGGAATGATCCCTTCAAGCCGGGCCAGGAGCCGTGCCCCGGCCAGCGCTTCATCGTCCGTGACCGAATCGTACGTCACCCGCCCCGCATCTTTCAGTGCGCTGTGCTCAGGACCGACGCCCGGATAGTCCAGCCCCGCCGAAATGGAGTGAGCGAGTTGAACCTGCCCGTCATCATCCTGGAGCAGATAGCTCCGCGATCCATGGAGTATGCCCGGAAGACCGCGCGTGAGTGTCGCCGCGTGATGTCCAGATTCAAGACCGAGACCTGCCGCCTCGATGCCTATCATTGTGGCGGAAGACTGCAGAAAGGGCGCAAAAAGTCCGATCGCGTTGCTGCCACCGCCGACGCAGGCAATGAGCAGATCGGGATCCCGGCCTTCCGCGCGGAGCATCTGTTCCCGGACTTCAAGGCCGATGACGCTCTGGAAGTCGCGCACGATCATCGGGTACGGATGGGGACCGACGACAGAGCCAATGATGTAGAAGGTATCCCGCACATTCGTCACCCAGTCACGGATCGCCTCGCTCGTGGCGTCCTTGAGCGTGCGTGTGCCCGAGCGCACGGGAAGCACACGCGCACCCAGCATCTCCATACGGCGAACGTTCAGCTTCTGCCGCTCCATGTCCTCCTCTCCCATGTACACGTCGCAGGAGAGTCCCATCCTCGCGGCAACCGTAGCCGTGGCGACCCCATGTTGTCCCGCACCGGTCTCGGCGATGACACGTGATTTGCCTGACCGCTGTGCCAGGAGTATCTGACCGATGGTGTTGTTGATCTTGTGTGCCCCGGTGTGGCACAGGTCTTCCCTTTTCAGGTACACGCGCTGCTTCTTGAGATGCCTGGCCAGCCTGTCCGCTCTGGTGAGGGGTGTTGGCCGGCCCGCGTACGTCCGGAGCATGTCTTCCAGTGCTCTCTGGAAACTGTCATCGCTCTGCGCCTCGCGATAAAGCCCTTCCAACTCGTCGAGGGCTCCGATGAGGGTTTCAGGCACGAACCTGCCGCCGTACGCCCCGAAATAACCGTGAAGATCAGGCATGGATTGGGGGATATTCCACATGGATTACCTCGCTGGTGACTTCCGTGAAGGCATCAGGTCAAATGCCGCTTGAGCTCGTTCAACAAACCTTTTCATCCGACCCGCGTCTTTCACACCCGGTTGCGATTCCACGCCGCTGCTCACATCGACAGCATCGGGCAGGGCGGTCCGGATCGCACGTTCGATGTTCTCCGGTGTGAGGCCTCCGCTCAACACGATCGTGCCGTATGCGCGCGCTTCTTCTGCAACATGCCAATCGAAGACGTTCCCCGTTCCCCCCTGGATTCCTTCCACATAGGCATCCAGGAGGTGCGCGTCTGCTTTGTACGAATGCAGGACGGATGGGGTGAAATCCGGTGTTACCCTATGTGCCTTGATCACGAAGAGGTTGTATCCACGAATATCGTCGGGGGATTCCTCGCCGTGGAACTGCGCTGCACGGATGCCGGTGCGGCGGATTGTCTCATGCACGTGATCGCGGGTCGGGTTGACAAAGACCCCGACGGGCAGAATCTCGGAGGGTAATGAGGCGATGATGGCTCCTGCATCGGCGGACCGGATGTACCGCCTGCTTTGAGGGGTGAAGATGAAGCCCACGGCGTCTGCCCCTGCTTCCACCGCCGCCAACGCATCTTCCATCCGCGTTATGCCGCAAATCTTGATTCTCATGCCTTTCCCTCCGGATCGGGCATCAGGAGCAAACGGAGTGCCTGGCCCGGGTCGAACGCACGCATAAGCGTCTCACCCACCAGAAACGCGTGGATGCCGCGGGCAGATAGCCGGTCGATCTGACTGCGTTCCCGGATCCCGGACTCGCTGACCACCCGCGCTCCTGACGTGGCCAGCGCTCCAAGACGGACTGACGTTTCAAGATCGGTACGAAAGGTCGTAAGATCGCGATTGTTGATTCCCAGGAGATCGAACGGTTCTCCCTCGATCGATGAGAGTTCTGCTTCGGAGTGCACTTCGACAAGGACCTCCAATCCCAGCTCCCGGGCAAGATGGTACAGATCCATCAGTCTGGACTTCTCCAGTGCGGCAACAATCAGGAGGATCGCATCCGCTTCAAACGCTCTCGCCTGGTGGACCTGGTACGGTTCAAGGATGAAGTCCTTCCGGAGGACCGGGAGGGGATGTCTGCTGCGCGCAAGCGGAAGATGCTCAAGCGCTCCACCGAAGAATCTCTCGTCGGTCAGCACCGAGAGAGCGGCCGCACCGGCCCGGGCCAGGGAGGCG
>JADLEA010000518.1 GCA_020846365.1 Bacteroidota bacterium | reverse complement strand
GAGGGTCTTGCAGACAGAAGAATTGTGCCGCGGTGCGTCTGGTTGTGGTCCAGAAGGTAGAGCTCAACAGGCGGAAGCCGGGCGGGGTAGTCATCCACATATCCGATTGAGGACCCCGGATATGTCCCGGTTCCCTGGACCTCTGATAGCGCGTACGCAAGCCGTGCCCGGAGTCCTCCTCCGTTGTCCAGCCCAAGTGAAAGTTCAAGCCCCTTCATCCGTGTCTCATCCTCATTCGCATAATAGGTGTAGTCCCAGAAGCCCGCGTCCCTGATCCTCCGAATAGTGATCAGTCTCCAGGCGTCTTTCAAGTACGCAACTACTTCGAGCCAGGCGTATTTGCCGAGGGGTTGCCTCAACGCAGCCTCGAAAAGCTCGCATCGCTCAGGTTGAACCATGAGCCCGATCGGGCGGGAGAAGGCATGATCATGGACCAGCGGCCAAACCATGGACGGAAACGAGTGGAGAATCCGATCCAGGGAAGGCATTTGGGCATAGCAGCCAGCAGTGATGCTGATTTCTGCCCCGTTTTGCGCGCTGTACTGTGCTCGAATTCGTGGGAGAAGAAGCCCATAGGTCTTCGAATCAACGATGTTCTCTTGCGGGATGACTTCGGCGTTGCCGTCATACACCACCAGGTGCGGGTCACGATGATCGCGAAACATCCCAATACCCATGTTGAACGATTCGTAGCGTAGCCCCGTTTCGAAAACGAAGCCGGCCAGGTGCCACGTATGAGAAGCCGAGGCCGAGACAAACAGGGGATGGTACGGCGCATCCGGGCCCTCATCCACCGCGTTGCCGTCCACATCGTATCCGTAGGCGTCAACGTTTCCTACCCGCGCTGCCAGCCATCGGCGGACCTCCGGGGACGCGTATGTTTTGGGCAGCGGGCCGGAGTAGATGCGGTCGTAGAAAAACATCAGATTTGAGATGTCGCCGATCGAAAACTCTCTCATGGTCCAGCGTTCTATGTCCACCGCGAATGTGAGAAACATCCTGTCAGTCAGTGCGTGCTTCACCTCAAGTGCACCGGTCCAGAATGACTGGCTCTGTCGACTGTAGGAATCGTTGAAAATTCCGGTCCGGTCAAACCTGAGCCAGTATTCCGTTTCGTATCCCTGACGAAAGTACCACCGGCTGTCGAAATCCTTGTATCCGATTGCAGCGTTGGCCGCACTGTCAGCATAGAGCGTCCAGGTCTCACCGAAATCCGGATCAACGGTCCGAGTGCTGTTCATCCCGTACGACGCGCGCACCTCCAGACTGGTTGAGGGGGTGAACGCATAACGCCCTGTCAGACCGAGAAAGGCACTGGTTGTCTTCAACTCGGAATTGCGGCGCTGATTGTAGAACCGCTGGATGCGCGAAGGCCATTCAGAACCCAAGGTGTGCGATCCCGAGCCATAGTGCCCTGTCAGCTGAATCCGCAACGGACCGTCTTCATGAACGATGTTTCCCTGCACGACATTCTGTTCTTCTGTGTTGTTGGCGAATGTCGTCTGGTCTATGACAAGCGGCCCGGGAAACGGTTCGCTGTATTGGTAGGCCTGCAGGTCAATTGAAAATGGCGTCACAAACCTCGGCTGCCGGTTCCGCAAGAAGAGGTGGCGGCCTGCCAGGAAGAACCGGGTTTGGTCGAGCCCCGGCAGAGGACCACCCAGAGTGAGAATCGCGTCCCGGTGGCCGAAGGAAGTCGTCCCCAGAAATTCCTTGCCCGTGCCAACAAACTCGTCAGTCCGCAAATCCCCGAATATCTCAAGTTGCTGTCCTCCGGTCTTCATTGTGGACATCACCTGCCCGGAGAGCGCTCTTCCGAATCGCGCATTGCTCACACCGGCGGAAACGTTGATCCCCTCCAGGGCCTCGGGAATGGGCTCGAACATGGACCGGCTTGTGAAGGCGTTTGTGATTGCATGGCCGTCCAGGTAATACCGTACCTCCCCTGCACGGCCTCCCCTGAAATGGAGCTCTCCATTCTGGTAGACGACGCCGGGCACGAGCGAAAGCAGTTGGTCCATCCCGCGGACGGGAAACGACCGGATGTCGCGCGCATCGAAACGATGCGAGGACGGAATGCCGGACAGTGAGATTGCCGGCGTAGAGGTGACGGTGGTGTCCGGGTTGGTATCTTGTTGTGCCATCGCCGCAAGAAGAGACATGCACCACGACACAACCAACCACACGAGGCGGGTCGAGTTCATCGGGTTCTCTCGGGATGATGTTCAGGAACTGCGGGAGGGTTCCCCCATGACAATATACAGCCGGTTTCTGAAAACGTCAAATCCCCGCTCCCCGCGCCGACTACGGGCGCGGGAACGGGCGTGTACCGGGTACGTCCGGCGCGGGACGTGGCACAAGGTCTCGCGGAGGTTTCCGCAGAGAGGCCCCTGCCAGGCAGGATATGTTACCCGTCAGTGTGCGACGGAAGCTGGTATCACCACTGCTTCACGATTTCCGCAAAGCACTCAAGCCCGCTGGGTATGACCGCGCCATACCCGTGGCCTGGCCTCGACCACGCCCCTGCAAGATACAGGTTTTTCACGGGTGTCGAATGTCCCACGCGTGTGGCGCCGGAGTTGTTTGTCGTCTGGTCCCAACCGTAAATCGCCCCGCGGTAGTTGCCGGTGTAACGGACGTTAGTCAGGGGTGTGCCGATCTCGCGGACCTGAATCGCCTGCGACAGGCCGGGGAGGAGCTGCTCTTCGGCTTTGCGGATGAGAATGTCCGCCATCCGCTCCTTCTCGGCAATGTACGCCGCCTTCTTTCCGGCAACGTAGTCCTTCTCGTATTTTTCCCACGGACCGTATCCCTGGAGCGTAAGGATGTTCAGCGTGTTCTTTCCCGCGGGGGAATACCCCTTGTAGATATTGTCATACAACGTCACGGCCACACCGCCGTCTTCCACGTTTGCGGTCAACATGTGCCTGTACGACTCTTCAGGATCGTAGCCCGTCTCCGTGAAGATCTCGGAATCCGTGATGCCAAGCTTGCCCACGAGATCCTCCTTGAGTCCAAGGAAGACCTGAAAACAGGAGAGACTCACGCTGTACTGCTGCATGCGGGATTCATACTCGGCCAGGAGCTCTTTTTGCTTCATCATCGTCCGGAAGGTGTCGAAAGAGTTGGCGTTCGATATGATCACCCTGCCAGTGTAGGACGTTCCGTCTGCGGTCACTACTCCGGTCGCCGTCTGATCTTTGACGATGATTTTCTCTACGCGGCTATTCAGGAGCACCTTCCCGCCGTGATTCGTGATGTAGCGTGAAAACGCATTGCTGATCTCCTGTGAACGGCCCTTCGGATACGCCCCGCCGTGGCTCAGATAGCCGAGGAACGGCATCGCGTAGTAGAAACATGAGAGTTTGGAGGGAGGCAGGCCGTAGTATGGCCACTGGGACGACACGATCCCCTTGAGTTTGGGATTCGTGATCCGCCCGTCGACCATGTTCCCCCACGTCTTGTTGTTGAACTTGAACAGAAAAGGGAACTCCACAGGGAACTTGTTCATGTCAAACTGCCCCCGTGCTGATTGAAGACGACCGATGTCTTGTGTGAGCCCTTTCATGTCTTCAAAAAGCCCGGTGATGCCATCCTTCTCTTCCGGGAAATGCCCGATGAGTGTCTTAATATAGGCACCGGGATCCCGTTGCGCGACGCTGATATCGTGTTCCGGAAAGATGGCCCGGTAGAGAGTGGGGTGGAGGAAGAATTCCACTTCGCTGATCTCAGGGAATCCCTGAATCAGGTTGTAGATCCCGTCCCGTTGTCCCACGGAAGTAGAATGCAGCGAGACATCGAACGTGAAACCGCCGGGCCGGGAGAACGCGGTTGCGTATCCACCCGGCTTGTCGTGCTGCTCCAGAACCAGCGGCCGGAATCCCTGCCGCGCAAAAGCGGCGGCACAACTCAGACCGCCGAGACCGGATCCGATGATGACGGCGTCGTACGTTGTGTCGTCGTTGTGGATGATGTGATTGACGGGGAACGCGTCCCAGTCAATGGCGGTGGCAGAAAAAGCTCCGGCAAGTAACTTCAGGAAATCACGGCGAGGTACTTCGGGCTGGCTCATGGGGAATCTCCCGTTGGCTGGAGTGTGAGAGATCTGGTGGAATGAGAGTGTCCCAATATACGAACCAGATCGTTAGTCCGCCAGCAGACCGTGAGATCAGGGCGACGTTGCAGCAAGTGCCGCGGACGCTCCCATGGGGGTCCAGGAGGATTACCAGCGCATGCCGGCAACCTGAGGAGTAATGCGGTGTTACAGTGGTACGGAGAATCGGATGACTCACAATCCGTAGCTGGACGGTGTGAACCGGTGCGCGTAGGTATCGGCCATTTCGCCCAGCAGCGAATCTTCCCTGTCCGGCATGTCGTCCAGCGCCTTCGCGATCTTCCCCAACCATTCGTCTTCGCGGGCCGAAAGCGTAAGGGATTTCTGTTGAACGGATTGTCGGATCAGCTCCACGGCCGCCCACGCGGCGGCGATGGTCTGGTGATAGGAATCCTTCTGACCTACAATGGCGCCGGCGATCCGGATAGTGGATTCGGGCGAGAGCACAAGGGCCTGCGGACTCAACGTAACATCGGATTGGACGAGCAGCGAGCGATATGTCAGATGTTGCTGCTGGCGCGTCGCCTCGTTGAACAACCGGCAATCGTATGCGAGCAGTTCCAGGAAGGCCTCGGGAGCGGAACCGGAGAGCAGCCGGATGTTCTGCACCGACTCATTGCTCCAGAGGTCACACATTGCGGCTGCAACGTTGCCTACCGGACTGAAGTGGGCGCAGCTCGCGGACTTTCCTTCCATGGAGATCGGCGTGCCGGTGATGGCTT
>JADLEA010000517.1 GCA_020846365.1 Bacteroidota bacterium | reverse complement strand
GCTCAGCGTCCGGACTGCCGAGATCCTGGACGACACTCTTGAGGTGATCGCTTCCCGCGGAGTTGCCCTCTCCGCTCCCGGGAAAGGCCTTTCGACACAATTGAAAACGGGAGACCGCCTCATCCGGTTGTTTCGCTGGAACGGCAGGACATACGGCCGCGCCGATCGCAATGACGGGACGTTTGGCTGGATATCCCTCCCGGAGGGCGCAACACGTGCAGCGACTTCGCCTCGCCGTGACCGGCCGGGACCTGACAGAGCTCCTCATGCCGACATCGAGTCCCGCATCCGCTCGACTGTCAACGAAACGAACTCTACTCTCCGGCGCCTGTACGAGTTTCTTGATTCGGAAAGCGGCATCCACCGCGAACCACCCCAATGGTCTGTGGAGCGCGTGGACGGGACATTCGCTTGCCTGCTCCGTGCTGCATACCCACCGGCGCCGCATGCAGAGAGCACCGCCCACCTCGCCAAACGAATCGAGGGCCGATTACTCGGAACGGGATACTACGTGCAGCAACAGCCCGGACGCATCGAGATTCATCCATGAGACGCCAGCTTCTGGATCATCTCTACAGCATCGTGGTGGTGATAGCAGTGTTCTTCGGCGTCCTGCTGATCACCGAATCCCCCCAGGATGCCGCGAGGCAATCGCGTGATTCGGCGATCGCCCCGTACCTCGACCTCGACTTCCTCGATTTCGGATCGCCGCTCGACCGCGCACTCCTGAAGGAGGCCATCGCGTCCTACTATCCCAACTCCCCCGGCCGGGGGGATTCTCTCCTCGCTGCGATCGATGCGTATCGCCGCGAGGCCTTCACAACTCCATCACTCAAGTCGGGCGCGGAAAAGCCGGGACTCACGCCGCGAACACTGGCCCGTCTTGCACCAATGTACGTCCAGTTTGTCCTGCTCTATCTCGTTGTGCTGGTTCTGAACGCCTACGGGGCGCGTATGATCGGCACCTACAGGTTCATCCGGACACAACAGGGGCGTCTGCCCGCTTTTCTGGAATTCCTGTACACCGTCGCCGGACAGCGGAAAACCATGCCTCCCGCCGCGCGCCTCGCCCACGGCGCGGGATCTCTCCTTCGATGCCTCGTGAACGGCCTGGCGTACGTCTTCCTGTTCGCGCCCGCCTACGTGATCGCGTATTCCTTCAAATCGAACATCGAGGGAGGCGCATATCTTTTCATGATAGTCCTGGGCGTCATCTCCAATGGCATGCTCGTGACGTACGCGAACAGGTTCTATACATTCCTGATGCATGAAAGCTCTCGGGGGTACGTCGATACGGCTCTTGTCAAAGGGCTCAACGCTTCGTATGCATGGAATACGCCGGACGGCCTTCCCCGGAAAGTCCTCCTCCGCCCGTCCGCATCGGCCCGGGGCCACGTGTTTCATCACATCTACACAAACGCAAGATTCCTGTACATACCCGCCATCAAACAGCAGGCATCTTTCCTGATTACAGGTCTTGTGATCATTGAGATGGCGCTCAACATTCAGGGGCACCTGTGTTATGAACTTCTTCAGAACATTCTGTACGGGGACTATGAGATCGCGGCGGGTATTGTGGCGGGAATCTTCCTTGTAGTCAAGGCAACTGAAATCCTTGTCGATGTCTGGTTCACACGGGAAACACGACGATACGAAAACGCCTATGCGTGAACTCGCTGGCCAACGGCAGATTCCGGTGCTGCTCTCGCAGCTTTCGCGCCTTACGACTGGCTCCCCAGACTTGCTCTGGACGACAGTCTGGATTCTCGGCACAGGTGCCTTGTGGGCGTGGAACGCGGCCTTCCTCAATCACCCAGCGTTTCTCCGGCTTCAGGCAGCGTTTCTCAACACAATGGCAGGTGCGACCCTCACCTTGCTGTTCACGCTCCTGATGGGTTGGTCCGCCGGGGTGCTCCTCGATTTCCTCTCGCGCCGCCCATCCCGTGTCCCCTACCTGTTGCTCACCTTTGCGCTCAACCTGATCCGGTCGCTTCCGCAGATTGTCGGTATCCTCATCGGGTATGTCCTCCTCACGGTGTTCATCGAACGCGACATCGTGCGGAGCACCTACCTCCATCTGATCTCAACCGCGCTCCTCATCAGCGTCTTTACCTTTCTCGAACTTGCCGATCTTGTTCGCGAACGTATCGACCAGTACCGGAAGTCCGACTTCTTCAACGCAATGCTCTGTTGCGGGATACCGGAGCGGCGGATCATCAACGTGGAAGTTCTCTGGAAGAACAGTCTTGCGCATATCGTGCAGAAACTCATCGCCACGTTTGGCATGGCAATCTTCCTCCAGTGCAGCATCGACTTCATTATTTCCGTTGGGCTCTCGATGGACGTGAGTCTCAGCAACTTCCCTCCCACGCTCGGGAGTCTCCTTGCCTCCCTGGACAGCAAACAGGACATCCTTGCCATAGGCGTGGCTCTCACCCGTCCCGGCTATCTGGGAGAACTGTTCTTTCGTCACCTCCAGGGAATCAGCGTGGCGTTTCTCATTGTGTTCTCGCTGATCTGCATGTATAAGATTTCGAACGGCATCGTGCGCAGGTACCGCCTGTGACGCAGAGCGTCCACGATATCGCAATCCGGAAGGGGAAAAGAACTCTCGTCGATCTCAAGGGTTTCGTCTGTCCTACCGGCAGAATCACGTTCCTGTTCGGCGAATCCGGGATAGGAAAGTCGTTGACCGGCAAGACCCTGTTCGGACTTCTCGATACCGACGGCCTCACGGCCACCGTGAACGGCCAGGCCTATGAGTCATATCGCACGTCCGAAGAGGCGCGCAGAATGGGGTCGGAAGGGTTCTTTGTGTTTCAGGAGCCATCGACTCACCTGAACCCGCTCATGACGCTCCGGGAGCAGCTCGTCGAGGGACGGCCCGATCCGTCCGGCCTGCCCCGCATCCTGCACGCCCTCTGGCAGGGTCTGGAGAATGAGGAGATACAAAACCTGCTCGGTGTGTATCCGAAGCCACACCGTCCGAGCGGTGGGGAGAAACAACGGATTCTCTGCGCGATGGCTCTGGACCGTATGATGAATCCCCGGAAAGAAGGCCGGACGGAGGATGCGCTTTTTGTCTTCGACGAGCCCACCGGATCCCTGGACAACCGGTACAGGGACATCGTG
>JADLEA010000516.1 GCA_020846365.1 Bacteroidota bacterium | reverse complement strand
CTCTCGTGGATACAGGAGCGGCTTCCTCAGGAACACGGATCCGTGCTCGAGCGGTGCGCAGCCGCAGAGACGCTCGTTGACAGAACCATTGCCGCAGTGCAGAAGATCTCAAGCGAGCTCCGTCCGGGAATGCTGGACGAACTCGGCCTTGCGGCGGCCATGGAATGGGAGGCGTCGGAGTTTCAGAAGCGGACGGGCGTGTCCTGCGACGTCAGCCAGATCCAGGAAGTGGAAATCCTGGGCCGCGAAGCAACGACGGGGCTCTTTCGCATTTTTCAGGAAACCCTCACCAATGTTGCCCGTCACGCCGAAGCGACAAAGGCGGAGGTGAAGCTCTCCGCGGACGGAACTGATCTCGTCATGGTGGTCAGGGACAACGGCAAAGGCATTTCCGGTGCAGAGCGGGACTCGCCGTCATCCATCGGCCTTCTCGGCATGCGTGAGCGGGCGAGCGCGATGGGAGGGAACCTCATCATCGTCGGGGCGCCCGGAGAGGGGACAACGGTCACGGTCAGGATTCCGCAACACCAATGATGGTGTGAGAATACAACAACCTGTGAGGGGGTGCTATGAAGGCAGCGATGATGGTAGCGGTGTTCTGTTTGCTCTTCCTTTCGTGCGATACGCTTTCGTCCGGCGACGAACAGCCGGTCGTCACCGATACGAAGTACGTTTTGCCCTATCCTGTCGGGAAGATGTATGCGTGTATACAGGGCTTTAATAGTTCGCCATCGCACTCAGGTACGTTCACCTATTCGGTGGATTTCGGGATGTCTATCGGAACGCTCGTCACTGCGGCTCGAAGTGGCCGTGTCGTCTATGCGCTTGAAAGTCACTCGGATAGTGATCAGACGCCGGGACATGAGAATGTCGTGATCATCATGCACGAGGATTCATCGTATGCCCGATACGTTCACCTGACCTTGGATGGCGCGCTCGTCCAGGTGGATCAGACGGTGGTGCCGGGCGACACCATTGGGTTGAGTGGCAACTCGGGTTCAAGCGGTGCCCCTCATATGCATTTCGATGTCACAAGGACCTTTGGCGGCAGGGAGGATCAGACCATTCCGTTCGACTTCAAGAACACGAGCCCGCACCCGGCCGGACTGCAAAGGGGCGTTGCATATGAAGCGCTTCCGTATTGATACCGGTCCGAAGAGACATCGTACGTTCGGGAGGTCGAGATTTCATGATGAAGGGGGAAGTATTTATGATACGGACCTTAGCACTGGTAACGTTGGTGGTTGCGTTTTTGGCGTGCGGATTTGGCGAAGAGAACTCGCGGGCTTGGGGCAAAGCATCCGGTGACGCCGAAGCTAAGTGCTTTCGTAGAAGGAACATTTCGCTTCCGGACATATTCATCCCTGGCAATTGAAATTGGGCTCGCATGGAAGATCTAATCTGGCACAATTCTCACTCGCTGAACCTGCAAATAGCGCCAGCATGGATTGGACAAGACTCCCACCCGGGGCATGTCGCCGAGTGACAGACGTTTCAAATGTGGCGCGTCTAGTTTCCAGAGGAACTGGAATGCCAGATTCCTGCGGACGCATTGTGATGTCACACGGAGTGCTTACCGACATCGTCATGCCGATCCTGGACGGCGCCGCCGCGATCCGGGTGCTCCGCAGCATCGATGCGGATGTCAGGGTGATTGCCACCAGCGGCGTGGCATCCGAGCGTTCATCCGGGCCTCTCCAGGAGCTTAGGGTTGAGGCGTTTCTGCCGAAGCCGTACACGGCCGAGAGGTTGCTTGCGACGCTGGGCGAGGTTCTTGGGTAGGGGATCGGCCTGCTCGGGACAGGATGATCCGATTCGCCCCACGCAGCCCCACCTTGAAAAAACTGCCGGATTTGCCTCGCAAAGTCCGGTTGTCCACCTCGAGAAGTGGACAGAAGGGGGCACGCCTCGTCCCCCCCATCCGGTCTCTAAGGCCAACTCCCCCAAAACAGCCCGTATTGCACACCCCCGCACTTGACTTTCAAGCTCAAATCCCTATCTTATTGGCGTATCGTGGGTAAAAGTGGGTAGCTGGTGGGGGACAAACTGCCAGAGGATCACCGTGTCTTCCTTCAAAGGATCATACGCATACTCCGTCGACAACAAAGGGCGCATCAATATCCCCGCCCGGCTCCGCAAGTATGTCTCGACGGAAGCAAATGATACGTTCGTCATCACGCGCGGCTATGAACAGTGCCTCTTTGTCTACCCGCTGGACGAATGGAACAAGCTTGAAGAGAGCATCCGGCATCTCTCCCCCACAAACTCACGGCATAGATTCTTCATGCGTGCCCTTCTGGAACGCGCAACGGAATCACAACTGGACGGACAATTCAGGATTTCCATTCCGAAAGAGCTCCTCCAATTCGCACACATCGAGAATGAAGTACTGATCATTGGCGTGCTGGAGCATATTGAGATCTGGAACCCTGGTATCTATGAGCAGTACTTGAAGACACAATCCGAGAGCTACGAAACCGTAGCGCAAACCGTTCTGCAAAAATAATCTCTTGAGTACGCCGGTCTATCACATCCCCGTCCTGTGCCGGGATGCAGCGGATTTTCTGATCACCGAGACCGGCGGAATGTACGTGGACGGCACGGT
>JADLEA010000515.1 GCA_020846365.1 Bacteroidota bacterium | reverse complement strand
ACCGCACTCAAGATCAGCGAATGGGTAAGCAACCGTTATGTGCTAACCCCCGGGCCGGAAAAGGGCGGCGAGCCGGCGTTCTGGTCATTTCAAGCGGGATCCTATGGATGGGACAATGATTGGATTCTGCCTCTAAAGGAGGGATACTCGCGCGACAACTTTCTGGGTATGACAGGTCCTGACTACGGCGGAGGCACGCCGGTCGTGGATGTCTGGCGCCGGGACGTGGGTGTGGCGGTCGGACATGTGGAGCTTGTCCCAAAGATCGTGTCGCTGCCGGTGACCATGGACTCCAACCGCGAGGCATCGTTGGGGATCGCCAGCCGCAAGGCTATCGAGTTGAAACCGGGAGACGTCCTGAACGCTCCCCGCACATTTGTGTTGGTGCACGTCGGAGACCACTTCAATAGCCTGACCGTCTACCGACAGTTCATGGAACGGCAGGGGATCACGTTCAAGGATCCCCCAGAAGATGCGTACAAGACGGAGTGGTGTGGCTGGGGGTACGAGGAGGGGTTCACGATGGAGCAGATGCGGGGAACCTATCCCAAGATCAAAGAGCTGGGATTGGAATGGGTAGTCATGGACATGGGCTGGTATCGCCGGATCGGCGACTACAGGCCTGATCCCGAGAACTTCCCGAACGGCGAGAAGGACATGCTCCAGGCCGTCTCCGAGATTCATGCGATGGGGGTCAAAGGGCAACTCTGGTGGATGCCGTTGGGAGTGGATCCCGGGACCAATCTGTTCAAGCAGCACCCTGAATACCTTATCCTGGATGAGAACGGTTCACCCCGCTACATGCCCACCTTTTTCAAGGCATTCTACCTTTGCCCTGCAGTGAAGGAGGTCCGCGAGCACCACAAGCAGGAAGTTCTTACGATGATGGGATGGGGATGGGACGGGCTCAAGATCGATGGATACAATCTGAACACCGTGCCGCCCTGTTATAACCCGGCACACAAGCATGCCTATCCCGAGGAGTCCGTTGAGCAGCTTCCCGCCTTCCACAAGATGGTGTTCGAAACCGCACTCAGCGTCAATCCCCGGGCGAAGATCGAGGTTTGTCCATGCGGCACAAGTCAGTCCTTTCACATCCTGCCGTATATGAATGAGATGGTGGCATCGGACCCGCATGGCTCGCGACACATTCGTATCAAAGGAAAGTCGCTCAAGGCCCTCACCGGAGGCAAACTCGCATACTACGGCGATCACGTGGAACTGAGTGACGACAAAGAAGACTTTGCCTCGACAATCGGCGTTGGCGGGACGATCGGGACGAAATTCGTGTACCCTCCCGGCGTGCACATGAACACCGAGAGCGGTGATGTCAGTCTCACCCCCGAAAAAGAGAAGCACTGGAAGAAGTGGATCGCGATTGCCAAAGAGCACATGCTGCCCAGGGGGCAATATCGAGGTGAATTGTATGATATGGGGTTTGATCTCCCCGAGGCGCACGCGATCCAGAAGGGGAAGGCGATGTATTATGCCTTCTTCGCTCCTCAATTCAGCGGGACGGTTGAGCTCCGGGGATTGGAGAGGCGTCTATACACTGTAGTGGACTACGAGCTGGGAAAGACTCTGGGGAAAATAACGGGGCCCGTCGCGACGCTCGACGTGGCGTTCACGAAACACCTGCTCATCAAAGCCGAGTAAAGGAGCACAGGTGAAAACTCGCGCGTGGCTGTTCTATGCGGCAATCACGACTGTGCTGTGGGGAGTATGGGGCGCGTTGATCGAGCTCCCGGAGAAGTCCGGATTTCCAGCCACGTTGGGGTATGCGGCATGGGCTGTTACGATGATCCCGGTGTCGGCAATCGCATTACGCCTCATCCACTGGAAACTTGACACGGATCGCCGATCGGTCCTGCTGGGCATGGGAGCCGGTCTTCTGGGTTGCGGCGGACAGTTGATCCTGTTTCAGTGCCTCCGCATCGGTCCCGCGTACATTGTGTTCCCGCTGATTTCGCTCTATCCCGTCGTGACCATTCTCTTGTCGGTGCTCTTCCTTCGGGAGAAGGGGACTCGGCGTTCCTGGGCCGGGATTGTGCTGGCACTGGTCGCCATCTTCCTTCTTGCCTACCAGCCGCCCGGGCAAAACTCAACGTCTGGCATGCTCTGGGTGATCCTTTCCATGCTGGTCTTCGTGATGTGGGGAGTGCAGGCGTTCATCATGAAGCTGGGGAGCGACAGCAACAGGCAGGAGAGCATGCAGGCAGAGAGCGTCACGTTCTATCTGATGGCGAGTGCAGTCGTGTTGGTGCCCGTTGCTTTGCTCATGACCGACTTCTCGTCACCGGTCAACTGGGGAACAGAAGGCATGGTTGCGGCCCTCTTGATTCAGTTGCTGAACGCCGTCGGATTTCTTTTTTTTGCGTATGCGTTGCGGTACGGAAAAGCAATCATCGCGGTCCCGATGATGTCGCTGGCTCCCGTCATCACCGTCATTCTCTCCCTTGTTCTGTACGCTGTGGTTCCGCATGCGGTCACCATCACGGGGATGGTCATGGCATTTGTCGCCATCTATCTCCTTGCAGAATAACGGGAGTTCCGATTCGATGCTGAACTTCATGGAAACTTGGATTATCTTATGACTACCATAGACAAGAAGGCCCTCTACCAGTGGTGCCGCATCCCGTACGCCGAACTCGAGGGACATCCTCAACTCCGGATTCCGTTCCGGCTTTGCAGGGACACGCAGGAGATGGGCGCGCTGATGGCCCGGGAACTGGTGGATTTGATCAAGAAGAACAACGCTTCCGGCAGACCGACACGCGCGATCGTGCCGTGCGGGCCGAACAGCTGGTATGCGCCGTTCGCGGCGATGGTAAACACTGAATCAGTTAATCTGAGATCCCTCGAGGTCTTCCATATGGATGAGTGCCTTGACTGGCAGGGGTGTGAGCTTCCGCGAAGTCATCCGTATTGCTTCCGGGGGTATATGGAAGAGAACTTCTACGGGCCTATTCGTACTGATCTTGCCGTGCCGGAATCCGGCATGCACTGGCTCAGGGCTGACAACGTCGAGGATATAAAACGGAAGATCACGAAAGCCCCCATCGACATTACGTATGGCGGGTGGGGGCAGGATGGGCACGTTGCGTACAATCAGGCGCGTCGGCATCCCTTCAGTGATCTCTCCATCGACGAGCTGCGAGAGTCCACGATACGGGTGCAGGAAAACAACATTGATACGATTATCGCGCTCGCCCAACGGACGTTCGGCACGGCGTACCAGTTCGTCCCACCGATGTCTGTGACGCTCGGCATGAAAGAGTGTCTCTCGGCCGCCAGGATCCGGCTCTTCGGTGACACCGGCGAATGGAAGCAGACCGCCCTGCGTGTGGCGCTGTTTAGTCCGGTGACCCCGGAGTATCCCATTACGCTCCTGCAGGAGCATCCCGACGCGCTCATCACCGCGACTGTTGCCACTGCTGACCATCCCATCAGCCGTCATCCGGAATGGGACCTCGGTCTGGAGCCCGGGAGCGGCTGCGGAAAATCACCAGACTCCGGCAGGAAGTAGGGGTATGACGTCGACGACACCATTGAAGCTGAATCTTGCCACGTGCCGCTACAGGGCGATGATTGGCGTGGGAGGCATTGGAACAGGAATGTTCTTCCGCCTCAACGACAATGGCACGTTGGGCAGGGAAGAAAGCCGGAGTGGAGTTCTGCTGGATCGTCGGGACTACTGCAAGCTTCACATCATAGCACACTACGTTCGTGCACTGCTCGGTCCCGAATTCGCCGTAATCCCGGTGGGCAAAGTGGGTGCGGATGACGCTGGCAGGATTCTCCTGGGAGAAATGGAGGAAGCCGGTCTGGTGATGAGGTGTGTCGAGCAGGTGCAGAACAGCCGGACGTTGTTCTCCATTTGCTTTACATATCCCGACGGGGCCGGGGGGAACCTCACGACCAGCGATTCGGCCTGTTCTCAGGTGGACCGTGCATTCGTCGCAGCCGTGGAGCCGGAGTTTCGGGCGTACGCGGGGAAGGGAATCGCGCTCGCGGCCCCGGAAGTCACTATAGACACCCGTGTGGCGTTGCTGGAGCTCGCCACGACGCATCGTTTCTACCGGGTGGCCTCCTTCACGTCGGAGGAGATGGGTGCCGTCACGCGTGACCGATTGCTCCGCCATGTCGACTTGCTTGCGGTGAACCTGGAAGAGGCCGCCGCAGCAGCCGGGATGAAGGCGGACGCACACGACCCTCTGGAAATTGTGAAATCTGCTGTGGCGGCGGCGACCGGTCAGAATCCCTCGATTTGTCTGTCGGTTACCCGCGGGAAGGAGGGAAGTTGGGTGTGGGATGGAACCTCGCTTACGCACCTTTCGGCGATTGATGTGCCGGTTGAAAGCACAGCCGGCGCGGGCGATGCGTTCACAGCGGGTCTGATTGCCGGCCTGACGGCTGGCCTGACGGTGCCCCAGTCGCAGCAGATGGCGACCCTGGCGGGCGCGGTCTCCATCACTTCTCCCCATACGATCAACAAGGGTCTGTCTCGCGAAACGTTGTGGAAGCTTTGTTCCGCCAAACGCGTCGCTGTCGATCCGCAAGTCTCAGCACTTCTCAAGGAGTAGGTATGAGCATCGTCATGCGTATACTGCAGCAATTCGATCCATCTCACGAGAAGGATTTCATGGCTCTGGAAAGGAAATTCGCCGAATTGGAAAAGACCCGTCCGGATTTTCCGAAAGGCAGAAGGATGCAGCCCCTTTCAGGCGGAGAACCGTGCAACACGCTCGTCTGGCAGTGCGAGTTT
>JADLEA010000514.1 GCA_020846365.1 Bacteroidota bacterium | reverse complement strand
GGGGGGAGGCAGTCCTGAACCTGGGCTGGGCTGACCGTATCTATTCGTTGAGCCTCACCGCCCCGTAAGGGCCCGTTTTGTTGCTTCTTCTGCCATCTCGGCGTACATTATGCCCAACTACTCATCCACAACCTGAGACTGAAAATGGATATCCAGGGAAAAACCGTGCTGGTGCTGGGTGGCTGGGGCCTCGTCGGCTCTGCCATGTGCCGAAAGTTCATGGAGGAGCATCCCAAGCGCCTGATTGTCACTTCTCTTACTGAAACCGAGGCCCGCGAGGCCGTTGCAGACCTGGAGCGTCAGTATCCGGAGGTCGGCAAGCGATACTTCATACCGTGGTGGGGCAATATTTTCGTGCGTGAAGCGCTGAAAGACATGCCCAGGGATCGTATCCTGACCAGCAGGAAGTACCGGAGCATGATCATTGAGGACATCCTTGACGAGCTGAGCGGACCGGTCCTCGAGCGATCCACGCTCTACAACCTGATGCAGCGCTTCAAGCCGGATATCGTCGTGGATTGCGTGAACACCGCAACGGCGATCGCGTACCAGGACATCTACCAGTCTTCGCGCCTCGTGCGTCAGGAGATGCACCACGTCCATGCCTCCCGCACACGAAACCCCGAGAAGCTCCTCGAGGCCACGGAGCGGCTTCTCTGCACACTGTACATACCGCAGTTGATCCGGCACGTTCAGTTGATGTACCGGTCCATGCAGCTGTCCGGCACAAGGATCTACCTGAAGATCGGGACCAGCGGCACCGGCGGGATGGGGCTGAACATTCCTTACACCCACAGCGAGGAGCGACCATCCCGCGTCCTCCTCTCAAAGTCTTCCGTGGGCGGGGCACACACCCTTCTTCTCTTTCTGATGGGACGCACGCCGGACGCGCCGATTACCAAGGAGATCAAGCCGACCGCGGCTATCGCCTGGAAAGCCATCGGGTTCGGCGAGATCACCAAGCGCGGGCGGGCTATTCCGCTCGAAGACGCCCCGATCTCCGCGGCCGTCCCGCTCAAGAAGAGGCTACGTTTGCAGATGCCCGGGCGCGCCAAGCCGCGCGGAGAGAACCTCCGGTCGGTCTTTATTGATACCGGCGAGAACGGCTACTTCTCACGCGGGGAATTCGAGGCCATATCGACCCCGGGACAGATGGAATTCGTCACGCCCGAAGAGATCGCCGAGAGCGCCGTGTTCGAGATCAGGGCCGGGAACACCGGACACGACATCATCAATGCCCTGGATAACGCAACACTGTCCCCCACGTACCGGGCCGGCTTCATGTTCAACGGGGCGCTTACGGCAATGCGAAAACTGGAGCGGGAACACGGCGTCGATTCCGTCGCGTTCGAAATGCTCGGGCCACCCCGTCTTTCCAAACTCCTCTACGAGGCGTATCTGCTCAAGATCTGCTTCGGCGATGCACGGGCCGTGGCGCGCACAGAGTCGAGTATCCTGAGCCGGCGCCTCCTCGATCTCCTTGAAGCCGACGACCAGCTCCGGTCTCAGATCATCTCTATCGGGATCCCCATTCTGCTCCCGAACGGGAAGTCTCTGGTCAGGGGATCGACCATCAAGATCCCCCCCTTCCGCGGTGAAGACGAATTACCCATCACGCCGTCGCGGATCGACCGGTGGGCTCATGACGGGTGGATTGATCTCCGCGAGAAGAACATGAAACAGTGGCGTTCGCGTTTTGCGCAGATCATCAGGGAAGTGGAAGAGCTCCCGGAGGATGAAACCAGTTCGCGCACCATGCATAACCGTGAATACTGGAAGAACCTTTCCGAAATCGATCCGGGGAAGATCTGCGGATGGATCTTCACCTACGAGGAAAAGGGAAAACGGATGAAGGCCTGACAGGAAATGAAAACCGAAAAGGCGCAACACCCGCGTTTCACCGCTGCTCCGGTCACCCCGGCACGCATCCTTATTGTGGAGGATGAGCGCATCGTCGCCGGCGACATCCGCGCACGCCTCCGGCGCCTGGGGTATACGGTCCTCGAAACGATCCCCACCGGCGCCGAAGCCATCAGCCGGGCGGAAGAACTCCACCCCGATCTGATCCTCATGGACATCCGGCTGGAGGGGCCGATGGACGGCATCCAGGCGGCGGAGACGATTCGCGCAAACCTGGATGTTCCAGTGGTGTACCTTTCGGCCTACGCCGACCGCCTGACAGTCGAACGGGCAAAGGTCACCGAACCCTTCGGGTACCTCCTGAAGCCATTCGAAGACACCGAACTCCACTCCACCATCGAAGTCGCTCTCTATAAACAAAAAACCGAGGCGCAACGGCGTGCGCTTGAAGCCCAGCTGGTCCAGGCGCAAAAAATGGAGTCCATCGGCACGCTGGTGGTCGGGCTCGCCCATAACCTGAACAACATTCTGGCCATCATCCTGGGGTACTCTTCGCGCCTGGAACGCAGCATGGATGATCCGACCAAGATCACACAGAGCGTCAATGCGATAAACCAGGCGGTACGACGCGGCGCGACGCTGATTCAGCAGCTCATCGGCGTGACAACGAAGTCCAATCTCCAGTTCTCGTCCGTCCACGTGAATGCGCTCCTGCAGGACCTGATGCGCATGGTGAGCGAGATCTTTCCCCGCACCATCGCCTTCGTGCAACATCTGGACCCGACCAACCCGTACGTCTCGGCCGACCAGAATCAGCTGCATCAGGCCATCCTGAACATCCTGCTCAACGCCCGGGATGCGATGCCGCATGGTGGTCGGCTCACCGTGTCGACCGATATGGTTGAAGGATCCTCCCTCCGCGGACAGTTCCCCAATCCTATCGAAGGTCCTTACGTCCGGATCAGTATCCAGGACACGGGAGAAGGGATGGACCAGGAAACCTTGCGCCACGTCTTCGAGCCCTTCTTTACGACCCGCGACAGAGCCATGTCCACGGGCCTGGGGCTCTCCGTGGTGTATGGCATTGTCTCCAGCCACAAAGGCTTCATCGACATCGGCAGTACGCCCGGCACGGGCACAACCGTGACGCTTTTCTTCCCGGTCGAATCGCGCAGCGCATCCTCGCTCGTGATCAGATCGGAAGGCGCCGCCAAACATCCGGGAGGTAAGGAGATGATCCTCGTCGTGGAAGACGAGGAAATGCTCCGGTCACTGGTCCGGGAGGTGTTGACGAGGGCGGGCTACGGCGTCATGGAGGCCGTTGATGGCGAAGAGGGCGTGGAGGTGTTTCGCCAGCACTTCGCAAGCATCGACCTTGTTTTGCTGGACCTCGGACTGCCAAAGCTCTCCGGCGATGAGGTCTTCGCGGCGTTGCGCACCATCCGGCCCGACGTCAGGGTCGTGTTCAGTACCGGATACGTGAAGAAAGAGAAGACGGAAGAACTGCTGGGGCTCGGCGCATTGGGCGTGGTACACAAACCCTTTACCGTTTCGGACATGCTTGCAACGATCCGGCAGGTTCTGGACGGGAAGCGGGTGGGAGAGTGAAGTCCGGCGGTGCCGGATCGTTGTGAGGACGGGGCACTAGCTTTCTTCGATGAGAAAACGCTCCTCTTGCGGACGGAGACTATCGTGGAGCCGGCGGAGAGCCCGGTACGCATCCTGGCTTCCCCGCCTTGCCCCGAGCCGGTACAGTCTGACTGCTTCGCCCAAACGGACCGGGACGCCGACGCCATGTTCATAGCAGTACGCGAGCGCCACCTCCGCAAGGATCGACCCGTCCGCCGCAGCCTGTTCGAGGACCGCGACCGCTCCCGCAAGCCGCAGCGAATCCCCCGGGTGCTGGACATCGACGACGGCCATTCGGATTTCCGCTTCTTTGCTCCCTCGTTCTCTCGCGCGGGCCCAGAGTTCCAGCGCCTGCTTCCGATCCTGCGGAACCCATCGCCCTGAAAAATGGCAGAGGGCCAACTCGTTCATACACGCGAGATCCCCCTGCTCGGCTCCCTTCCGCAAGAATTCCACCGCCTGTGCCGGCGTCAACATGGCCTGTTCCTTGAAGAGCAGGGATTCAAAGCCGAGTCCCAGCAGGGCGGCCCAGACAAACTGCGCCTCCACATTGCTTCGCCGGGCCCGGTCCCTGATCTCCGCAACGATTCCCGGTTCGTGCGCCAGAGACCAGAGCAATCGAGCGGCCCGCGGCCAATCCATCCGGAGAGCCCGGATGTAGTGCGCACACGCCTGCACCACATCTCGCTCCCCGCCAATTCCTTTTTCCTTGTTTCGTCCTAGAACGGCAAGCGCTTCCGGACTCCCGCTGGCTGCCGCGGCCTCGATACCCTGCAGACGGAGGGAATCGACTGCAACCTCTTTGTCCAACAGCTGCGAGAGACCGAGCGCACGTCGCAGTTCCGGATCCCCACCGAGCAGCACGGACTTCACAAGTGCCTCCGCCGCGTGCTCGGAGGCGGAATCCTCTTCCACATCATCGAAGCCCTTCATCGCGAACGGAGAAGGATCTTCGGGTTCCCGCTCCTCAGCATGCTGTTGGGCAGCGGCCTTCTCCAGGTCCGGAAGCGTCTCTTTGGCCGGCGCATACCCCGCCTCTGCGGCTTTTCGCACCCACGCAACGGCCCGGTCGTAGTCTCTCGGCACGACGAGGTTTTCCGTATAGTACAGCCCCACAACGTACTGGGCTTCGTTCATACCGGCTTCCGCGCAGGAGAGAAACGCTTTGTACGATTCGAAAGGATTCCAGGAGAGCCCCCAGCCGTGGTACCAGAGAATCCCCAGGTTGAACCGCGACGAGAGCATATTGTGCTGGGAGGCCTCATGAAACCAATGGGCGGCTTTCACCGTGTCGGCTTCGATCCCGCGCCCGAGCATGTACCGCACGCCCAGTTCATGCTGTGCAATCGGGTCTCCCGCGTGAGCCTTGCGTGAAACGAGAAAGGCCTGCCAGATTTCAAACAGCGCATCGGATTGCTGGAGGAGGGGGGGAGGAGAGGTTCTTTTCCCTTTGAAGACCGGGCTGTCGGGTCGCTGCAGCTCGCGCTCTTGCACTTGCGGCGAGGGCTTCGGTGGTTCCGGCTCTGTCCGTTTTGGAGTCTTCAGGGAGTCCTGTTGACCGCGGGAGTGCGCCGGTGGCGGGGGTGGCCGAGAATCCTGCTGCCCTTGCGACTGCTCCGGCAAGGATGGCTGCTGCGATTCATGGTGCCCTTGCGATTGTTGCGGCAAGGACAGCTGCTGCAATTCTTGTTGCCCTTGCGACTGGTCCGGCAAGGATGGCTGCTGCGATTTCTGTTGCCCCGGAGATCCCTCTGGCGTTGACGGCTGCGGCGAATCTCGTCGCTCCCGTGCGCCGGGCAATTCCCCTGGCTGAGGCAGGTCGAAAGATTGCTGCCGGGCGTATAGCGTTGGTGCGACAGCCCAGAGGAGCACTACCCATAGAGCCGATCGAACCGCGGACCGCTGACTCCACATGTGTTATTCGTATCGCAAGGCTTCTATGGGATCCAGGTGAGCGGCTTTCCACGCCGGATACACGCCGAAGACGAGTCCCACAATCGAACAGACGACAATCCCGATGGTGGCCCAATCCCACGGAATCACGGCCGGGACTTCCATCAACAAGCCCACGATGTTCCCGGTGATGATCCCCAGGACAACGCCGACGACTCCGCCGATTTCGCAGAGCAGGACGGCCTCGATCATGAATTGGGTGAGGATGTCCCGCCTCTGCGCCCCGATCGCTTTCCGGATGCCGATCTCACGCGTACGCTCTGTCACCGAGACGAGCATGATGTTCATAATCCCGACTCCGGCAGCGAGCAGCGCAATCGAGCTGACAAGGAGGACGCCCATGCGAAGGTAGAGCGTGAACTCGTTGAACTGGTTGATCAGCGAATCATTGGAGAAGTACGCAAAATCATCTTCGGCGCCGGGCGGGACTTTCCGCGCTGTCCGCAGAATGGCCCTTGATTGCTCGATGGCGTCATCCAGCACCTCCCGGTTCAGTGCCTTGACCATGATATTCACGCTGCGGCTGGATTTCCCGTACTTCTGCATGAAGGTGGTGATGGGAATGGCGGCGAAGTTGTCCTGATTTCCTCCGAGGGCTCCCCCTTTCATCTCGAACACGCCGATGACTCTGTAGATCGTGCCATCGACTCGCACTTCCTCATCCAAGGGATTGATGCTCGGGGGGAAGAGCTTCTCCGTAAGGGCTTTGCCAAGGATGATGACCTTCCGGCCTTCGTCCATGTCCTGTTGAGAGAATGAACGTCCGACCTCCACATTCCAGTCGTTGGTGATCAGGCCGTCCAG
This sequence comes from Bacteroidota bacterium, assembly GCA_020846365.1. GTDB lineage: Bacteria > Bacteroidota > Ignavibacteria > UBA10030 > UBA6906 > JAGDMK01. The sequence goes on along the minus strand of JADLEA010000514.1, from coordinate 1,183 downwards.
GTTCTCGCCGCCCAGGGAGATATTGGGGTTGGTCTTCTCTCCGCGCCAGACGAACACGAGTCCGAATCTCCAGATCTCAATCCCGACGGCGGATGCGAGCGTCGCCTTCTCCCTGACTGCTTCCGCCTGCTCGTAGGTAATATCTTTCCTGTTGCGGAATTGCCGGCGGTGGTCAGGGCCAGTGTTGAACGCCGGGTATTTCTGTATCTGGAACGTGTTTGCGCCGAGCTGCATCATTCCTTCTTCGATGCTGTTCTTTAGCACGCCGACGGCGGTCATGACCGAAATGATGGAGAAGACGCCGACGGCGATGCCCAGCAAGGTGAGCAAGGAGCGAAGTTTGCTCGTCTTGATTGCGGCGAGGGCCATCTGGAGGCTTTCCCTGAAGTTGGCCCATTCCATGACAAGTTTACTCATAGCGCAACGCCTCCACCGGGTCCATTTTGGCGGCCCTGTATGCCGGCAGGAAGCCCGAAACAACGCCGACAAGCAGCGAAATCGTTATCGAAATGAAGACGACCGAGAGCGGCATCGCCGTGGGAAGGACCTGGTCCACGATCAGGCTCAGCGGAAACGCGATGGCCAGCCCGATGAGACCGCCGAGCAGGCACAGGGACGCCGCTTCAATGAGGAACTGCATCAGGATGGATCGCCTTCGCGCGCCGATGGCTTTGCGAATGCCGATTTCCCGCGTGCGTTCGGTGACCGATACAAACATGATGTTCATGATCCCGATACCGCCGACGAAGAGCGACAGCCCCGTAATGAAGAACCCGATCGAAGCGATGACCAGGCTGATCGGCTCGAAGGTCTGCGTCAGGAGTTCCTGCTGGTTGATGCTAAAGTCATTCGGTTTCCCCGGGGCAATCCTGCGGATCTTGCGCATGATGCCTTCCAGCTCCATCTTTGCGTCTTCCATCTGCTTGAGGTCGGCCACGCGCACCTGGATGGTCACGTCGCGCCTTCTTCCGCCGAAGTGGGATTCAAACGACAGGAGCGGGATGAAGACGCGCGTATCGGAGGTAAAGGCCCCGAACATGCCTCCCTGCTTTTCCATGACGCCGAGCACGGTGTACGGGTGCCCGCCCACCCGGATCACTTTGCCGATCGGGTCTTCCCGGGGGAAGAGGGTCTCGGCGATCGACGCGCCGATCGCGCAGACCGGCCGGCCGCCGTTGGATTC
>JADLEA010000513.1 GCA_020846365.1 Bacteroidota bacterium | reverse complement strand
TGGAGAGTGCAACGAGGGGCAGGTCTGGGAAGCGGCAATGTGCGCGGCACACCACCGTCTAGACAATCTCATCGCCGTCATCGACTACAACAAGGTGATGGCCAAGGGAAAGGTGTCCGACCTGCTGGCAATCGAGCCGCTGACACAGAAGTTTTCCTCCTTCGGCTGGTCTGTGATCGAGTGCGACGGCCATGATCTCGTCGATGCCTGGCGTGCCTTTTATCAGGCCAAGTACCTCGAAATGAAGGGGCGTCCCGTGGCCATCATCGCCCACACCGTCAAAGGCCGCGGACTGCCGGAGGCTGAATTCAACTATCACTGGCATACCCACGCGCCCAGTGTCGCGCAGGCGGAGGATTTCCTGATAGAGCTCAATCGCACCTACGAAAGGAATGAGGGATACTCCCGCCCGCTTTCCTCCCCGAGGGACGGTGGTCTGGAGGACGTTGTCACCGCCGATCTCAATCCCGCCTGATCCTGCCAGCCATGAAACTTTCCTACTCCTCCCAGGCATTGCGCGAGGTCTTCGGAGATACGCTCGTCGAACTCGGCGGGATCCACAAGCACCTGCTCGTGCTGGACGCCGATCTCAACACCTCCTCCCGGACCGCTCTCTTCAAGCAAAAATTCCCCGACCGATTTATTCAATGCGGGATTGCCGAGGCCAATCTCTTTGGGATTGCGGCAGGTCTGGCAGCCCAGGGCTTTACCCCTTTCCCTTCGACCTTTGCCGCGTTCGCCACGCGCAAGGCCCTGGACCAGATCTACGTCAACATCGCCTACCCCAACCTCGACGTAAAGATCGCCGGATCCTACTGTGGAATGACTGCAACTGAATGCGGCCCTTCTCACAATTGCGCCGAGGACCTCGCGGTGATGCGGTCCCTGCCGCACCTGAAGGTTCTCGATCCGGGAGACAACAACGAGTTGCGCGCGATGATGCACGCCATGATGGCGAAACCCGGGCCGGTCTATTTTCGCGTCTCCAAGGTCAACGCTCCCGAGTTGTTCGGAGCGGATCACCGCTTCGAATTCGGACGAGGCCATCTGCTGAGAACTGGAAACGATGTGACGCTGGTCGGTACGGGATTCATGACAGCAGTGGCACTCGGCGCCGCGACATTGCTCGAACGAGAAGGCATTTCGGCTGCGGTGGTCCACATGCCTTCGATCAAACCAATCGACGAGGAACTGCTCGTGCAACAGGCGCGCGCCACCGGCGCGCTCTTGACCATAGAAAACCATCGCGTCTTCGGAGGGTTGGGAGGGGCCGTCAGCGAAGTCCTCGCCCGCGAATATCCGGTCCATGTCGAAATGCTAGGACTGGGTGATACGGTCTTCGAGGCCGCACCCCTCTCTGATTTGTTGAGACACTACCAACTCACCCCGCGCGCGATGTGCGAGAAAGCACATACGCTTGTCCAACGTAAACGCCGCGCCTCCGCCGCATGATCTCAATCCGCAGCCCCCGCCGCCGCGTTGCCGATCCGATGCGGCTGTTTTCGGACTACATGAAACTGACCGGCACGCCATCGCTCGCTCCTGAGGCCGGCGAAAGAGGACTTGCAGGCAAATCAGTGGGGCTCGTGAACGGATCAAACTGGGTCAGTCTCTGGGGCACCTGGTTCGGTCGCAAATTCCTGCCCGGCGTCAAACTTGTTCACGCCGGGGGCGACCATGTCCAATTGCACTTCATGGCGGCGCATCACGCCGGCCGGCCGTGCCCTCCCCGGGAAAACATCGCGAGCTTCACGCATGTGGCCCGCGAGTTGGTCGGATTCCATCGCGTCGACGCCGTACTGATCACCTGCTCCACCATGAACCGGGCCGCACCGGAAGTGCGTCGGGCCCTTCGTGCCAAGCGTGTTCCGGTCGTGCAGATCGACGAACCGATGATGGAGCGCGCGGTGGAACGCGGCGGACGCATCCTGGTGATCGCCACACATGGCCCCACTGTGTCGAGCACGCAGGCCCTTCTACGAGAAACGGCGGCAAGGCTTGTCAGGACCGTGGAATTCGACGGCGCCACGGTCGAGGAAGCCTTTGAGCTCCTCGGAAAAGGCGACCTGACTCGACACAACCGGCTGATCAGTCGCGCCATTCGCAGCGCACAGAAACGCGGTTCCTTCTCCACGGTAGTCCTGGCGCAACTTTCCATGAGCGTGTTCGCCCTTGAGCACCCCGATGCCGAAGACGAGTTCGGTGTGCCGGTGCTTACAAGCGGTGAATGCGGTTTCCAGCGCATTCGGGACATCCTGCTCCGTTCCTGAAAATCTTTCTGACGCCGTATGCGCTGGCGATAGGGACATGCAGGCTTGCCTGCCCAGCCTACTTCCTTCCTGTGCGGGAAGCATCGGACTGCATATCCAGCACAATGCGACGATAGGAGGTGAGCGCGGGCTGCCCATCGTCGGTCACTTCCAGGATCAAATGCACGGTCTGGCCCGCTTCGGCTGGCGGTGCGAACATTGCCACCCTTTCGGTATCATCATGCTGAAGAGTCACCGTACCTGGGAATGTTCCGGCTTCACGATAGTGCCACCACCGAAAGTGCAGCCGATCGCCATCCGGATCCGAAGAACCGCTGGCATCGAAGACGAGCCTTTGGCCGGACTTCGCACTGATCGTCAGGACATCCGTTGAACGATCGCCGTTTAGCACGGCAATGGGCGCGTGGTTTGCCTCGTTCCATGGTCTTACGCACCAGATCATCCTGGACGCGAAGTCGTTTGCGATCGCTCGCTGCCATCGGGCAAGTGTCCAGCGTGTACGTTCCTCCGATTCATTCGAACCGGGGCATGCATCCTCAGCCGTTGAATAGTGCATTCTTGCGCCGTCATCCACCCGATGAAACCGTCCTCCCCAGCCTCCCCAATCTGGATGCTCCGGAGAAGAGAGACCCTTTACTGACAGGAGATACAAAAACGTCGGAGTATCCCCCTCCTTTACCCGAAGCTCGGTCCTCCCTGTCGCATTGGCAGGCGGGTAACCCGCACCCAGTGGACCACGGTTCTCAACGACGTTCCGTCGCACCCAGG
>JADLEA010000512.1 GCA_020846365.1 Bacteroidota bacterium | reverse complement strand
GTCGCAGTACGCCAGGTTTGTCCGCCCGGGATACTACAAAATCAAATGCAACCCGTTTCCGCAAAGAAATGTGTGGGTCTCCGCGTACAAGGACGGCAGCTCTCCCTCGGTGGTGGTGGTCGCGTTGAACACGGGGACGACACCGGTTCCCCAGACGTTTACGGTGCTCAACGGCGGCATGACATCTGTGACGCCGCACACGACGAGCCGATACAAGAACTGCGTCCAGGGGGATGACATCGCCGTGAAGAACGGAAGCTTCTCGGTTGTGCTCGAAGCGTCAAGTATCACGACTTTTGTATCTAACTAGTACCCCGCCGGCCTGACGAAGGGTCTGCGGCGACAACCCGGCGCTCCTTCCGACCTGGGATCCCCCGGGGGAGCGAACAGTGTCAGCTGCGTCCCTGAGGCGCGAAGACGAAAAGGTACAAGGAAAAGGAGAAGGTATGAAGGTGACGCATCTGAAGTGTACATGTGAGCAGAGCAATAATGGAGCCATCCGATCACGCGGCACAAGGAATGCAGTGGCACTTGCGATTGCCTTCCTGGTCCTTTTCGCCGTCCCCCCGGCCCTCTCCGGCGTGCAGGATACGATTCAGACGGACGTGCCGGCCCTCAAGGATGTGTTTGCTCATGACTTTTACTTTGGTTGTCTGCTCTCCTACGCGCATATCGGGTTCCCCACGGATCCGCCCGTGACGGGGCAGTCGGCCGTGGTCGAACCAAACGGCGGGTACCTGATCCAGTATCACATGAACTCGATGGGCCCGGGCAACAATATGAAGCCGCAATACACCGTTGATCTAACCGGCAGTGCTTCTGCCTACACCGCGGCATCCACGCAAGAGGCAAAGGACTCCATCAACGTCCATCCCATCGTGAGGTTCAACGGCAATCTCATCGCCCAGCTCAACTGGGCCCAGAGGCAGGGATTCACGATGCGCGGACATACGCTGGTCTGGCACAATCAGATTCCGGGACCAGGATTCTTCCGGCTGGGATACTCCGCCGGCGGCGCTCGACTGACGAAAGAAGTGATGACGGCGCGGCTCGAAAACTACATCAAGGAAGTAATCAGGTTGCTCCACGAAGGATGGCCGGGGTTGCTGTCAGCCATGGACGTCGTGAACGAGGCGGTCAATGACGGAACAGGTACGGACCGCACGACAAACAACGAGTGGTATACCACGTTCGGCGACAACAGCTACATCATGAAGTCTTTCGAGTTCGCCAGGAAGTACTCGGTGCAGTACGGCGAAACCCAGATGAAGCTCTACTACAACGACTACAACACCCACGATGCCATGAAAGCCAATGGCATTGTCAGGGTGTGCGGTCCGATCTTCAGGGCCGGATACCTGGACGGCATCGGTATGCAGGACCATGACGATGTTACAGTCCCCACGGCCGCACAATGGATCGCTTCCTATGCGAAGTTCGATACCATCTGCACGGAGATGGCTGTGACGGAATTCGATGTGAAGACCCCAAGCTTCACGGCAGAAGGGCTCGCCGCGCAGGCGAACCAGGTCGGCGCACTCGTCAAGTGCTTTGTGGAGCGGAGTTTCCGCTCCGGCCGGGGAAAGATCGTGAATTTCGCCAAGGACGGCCTCAATGACCGGTGGACGTTCAACACCAACTCGTCATTCTGGGATTCGACCAACCAGTGCAAGCCGTCATTTTATGCTGCCGCAAACGTCGGGATCAACTACAATGCGCTGGACTCGCTGATACAGCACGCTGACGGGCTGCAGGAAGGGATGTTCACTCCGGGAACCTGGGCAACCATGTCGGCAGCCCTGGATGCGGCAAAGATCGTTACGGCAACGAACTACTCCGCGTCCACTTCGGCCGCGGACAGCCTAGGTCAGGCAAAGAACGCCTTGAAAGCCGCCCTTGACGGGCTGGTGGTTACCGGGGTTGATGATATCAAAGACGGACCGGGATCATTCGCCCTGCGGCAGAACTATCCCAATCCGTTCAACCCTGCCACCACCGTAACATACAGTGTGCCGGCGGGAGCGACAAAGAACGTCAGGATTGGCGTCTTCGACCTCTTGGGGCGGGAGGTGGCGATTCTGGTGGACGAGCAGAAGGGGCCGGGCGAATACACGGTTCAGTTCAACGCCACCGGAATGGCCAGCGGCGTGTATGTGTACCGGATGAGCGCCGGAGATTTCGTCAGCGTGAAGAGGATGACGCTCCTGAGGTAATGCCCGGAGTGGACTCCCTTGCGTGAGGCGGATACGCGCAGCGGGCGCGCCGCCGGAGGCCCCGGTCAGAGAAAAACGCCGGGAGTGGAAACTATAGTGCGTGTGGATCAGAAACAACGCAGAGGTGCAGAAGCGATGAACAACAACCACTCTGAGATCGTGCCGCGCATCGTCCCCGGATGGCGCTCTGCGCTTTGCATTGGTGTCCTCCTCTGTTTCACGCCGGGTGTGCATCAGGCCCTGTCCCAACCCTCCGGTGGTCCGTATGGGCCGGTGCAACAAAAGTATGCGTTGCCGGAGGGGCACGGCAAGGTCTTCTATGTGGCAGTGGACGGCAAGGCAGAATCCACGGGCGAGACGGTCGCGAAACCCACAACGCTTGAAGCTGCTATCGAACGCGTGCGCACCGGCGATGTGGTGGTGCTGCGCGGAGGCACCTATCGCACCGGCGGTCTCCGGCTGAACCAGGGTATCACCATGCAGCCGTACGCGGACGAGCAACCGGTCCTGAAAGGCACCAAAGTGGCTACGGCGTGGGAGAATCTCGGCAACGGGCTCTGGACAACGAAATGGCCTACGCTGTTTCCGCAGAAGCCCGCAGACTGGTGGCGGCGCAACCGCGAAGGGAAGAAGACCCCACCCTGGCGATTCAACAATGATATGGTGTTCGTCGACGGCAGGTTCCTCCAGGCTGTTGGCTGGGAAGGGCATGTTGACGAGAACACATTTTACATTGACTATGACGCCGGACTCGTGTACATCGGGATCAACCCGGAGGGGCACACGGTGGAGATCACGGCGTTCGATGTCGCGTTGCTCCGGACGACCGGGGAGTGCCACGGGAAGCCATCGGACCGCAAAGGATACGTGATGCGCGGGCTCACGATTGCGCAGTACGCGTATCGTGCCCTCGAGATTGAAGGAACGGAGCCGGAGGGGATTTCTGATGAATCCCGGCATGGAAAGGAAGTCGTCGGTACGACGCTGGAACACTGCACCATTTCGTTCTGCTCACGCGTGGCGGGCTATTTCCGCGGGGACCGTTTGACCATGCGCAACTGCCGCATCAGCGACACGAGCACCGAGGGGGTCTATGTTATCGCCTCGAATGACGTGCTGCTCGAACGCAATATCTTCACACGCAACAACATAGAGAATATCACGGGGTACTATCCCGCCGCGGTGAAGATATTCAACCAGAGCCACCGTGTGACGTGCCGGGATAATCTTGTCACGGATCTCCCGAACTCCAATGGCATCTGGTACGATGTAGGAAATGTCGATGGCGTCTTCGTCAACAACTGGGTCGAAGGGGTCGGACATGTCGGAAAGACTATAGCGACCGATCAGCTCTGGCCGAGCGACAACGGGTTCTTCTTTGAGATATCCAAAGGCGCCGTGTGCGCCGGGAATGTCTTCGTGGACTGTGATCACGGCATCATGGTGCTAAACGCATCAGATGTGAAGATCTACCAGAACACGTTCGTCAACAGCATCGCGTGCGTGGGGCGCAACGCGCGTGTTGCGGAGGGAGATCACTTCGGCTGGCACGCCAGCACCGGTCCGGATGTGGACAAACGTGAAGGTCATGTGTTTGTGAACAATCTGATGGTGGGGGATGAGGACTTCGGCAGGCCGCTCCTGTTTGTCTGGCAGCCGGCGTCCATGTGTGCGCAGCTTCCGGGGCCGCAGTTCTCCACGCTTGATCACAACGTGTATGTTCGCCGTGGCGCCGGCGCCGACTATCCCCTGATTCTCTGGAGTCCGGCCGCAAATGAGAAATGCCAGACCGGTTTCTCGACCCCCGACGGCCTGCGCGGCATGTACCCGGCATTCGCCGCCGGGAGTCAGTTCTTCCCGGAGTATGCCGGGCCGTTGTTTAAGAGTCGGGAGTTGAAGAACTTTCATGTGAGCCCTGCATTCCCAGGGTCGAGAGCCGGCGCCGGAATCCCGGATCGCATCAGCACTCTGCTGGGGGGAAGGGCGAAAGGCGCCGCGTTCGTGGGTGCGTATCCGCCTGCCCCGTAACACCAGGGCCTTGTGTTTGTGTCTCGCCATTCTTTGTTGATGGAGGATCCCCCGATGATCGGTCACATCAGGATTGCACGGGCTTCGGCGCTTCTTGCCGCGACTCTTGGCGTGCTGGTAGTTTGTTCATCGCAATCGGCATCGCAGCTTGCCAAAGGGCAAAGCAGATTCCTGGGTAACGCGCTTTCCAGCGGCATACCCATCCACACCGATTTCAAGACGTACTGGAACCAGGTAACGCCGGGAAATGCGGGGAAATGGGGAAGCGTGGAAGGAGTCCAGGGGTCCTATGACTTCACCTGGCTGGACGCCATCTACAACTATGCGATATCCAACTCCTTCCCCTACAAACACCATACGTTCATCTGGGGTGCCCAGCAGCCCGGCTGGATCGGCAGTCTCGATTCCGCGCAGCAGAGGGCGAAAGTCGAACAGTGGATCGACACCGTCGGGGAGAGATACCCATCGATGTCAATGGTCGACGTTGTCAATGAACCATTCACGAACCCGCCGGTGTACAAACACGCGCTCGGCGACAGCGGAGCAACGGGCTGGGATTGGGTCGTCACGGCCTTCACCTGGGCCAGGCAGTACTGTCTGCGCGGGACCAAGCTGTTGATCAACGAATACAACGTCCTTCAGGATAACAACGTCACAACCCGGTATCTCGCGCTCATCGACACGTTGTGGGTGAGAGGACTCATCGACGGGATCGGGATCCAGGGGCACTACTTCGAATTCAAAAGTTATACAGGATCGCCGAACCCGTACTCGTATCCGGTTGCAACGCTGAAGGCTAACCTGGAAAGGCTCACCGCCACCGGTCTGCCCGTCTACATCACCGAATTTGAAATCGATGAAGCAAGCGACAGCATCCAGCTTGTGAACTACAAAACCTATTTCCCCCTCTTCTGGGAGAATCCGGGAGTCAAGGGAATCACCCACTGGGGCTACCGGCAGGGCGACATGTGGAAAGTGAACGGATACCTGGTCCGGTCAGATGGCACCGAGCGCCCGGCGCTTCCGTGGTTGCGCAAATACCTTGCTTCACCCCTCCCGCCGGCGCTGGTGTCGCCCGTCGGAGTCACGGGCGTGCCGCGAAATCCTCTCCTGCTCTGGCGTTCCTCAACGTCCGCTCTGTCGTACCGGGTACAGGTTGCGACCAGCGCCTTGTTCTCAACGATCGTTGTGGACACGACGCTGGCAGATACGCTCAGCCAATTGGATCCTCTCTCAGCTAACTCCACCTACTACTGGCGCGTCACCGCTTCCAACGACAGCGGCCCGAGCTCTTACTCTGCCGTTGCCATGTTCAGAACCGGAGATCAGGTTGTGGCAGTAGTGGAGAGCCCGGAGGTGCCGCGGGGGTTTGCGCTCGAACCCAATTATCCAAACCCGTTCAACCCGGAAACCACGATCAGATACTCCATCGGCAGCGAGAATCATTTTACACGGTCCGGCAGCCATGTCCGGCTTGTTGTGTACGATCTCCTCGGCCGCGAACTGGCGGTGCTGGTGGATGAGACAAAGCCGCCGGGCGACCATGCGGTGCGATTCGACGGATCGCGCCTGGCCTCGGGGGTGTATCTCTACCGCATGACCTCAGGAGGATTCTCGGCTTCCCGAACGATGTGTTTCGTAAAGTAGCGGGAGGTGACACCTGACCACAATGGCACACAAACGGACCTTGCACATGACGCCAATCAACGCGATGATTATTGTCGGTCTCTTCATCCTCCAGGGAGCGACCGCGTTCGTGCGGCCGCAGGGTGATGCCGACATCCCCCGGCTGAAGAAACAGGAAACCGCGCAGCAGCTGATCGTGAACGGGCAACCGTTCCTGATGCTTGCCGGGGAGCTGGGAAACTCCAGCGCTTCCGATCCGGAGTATATGAGATCGCGGTGGTCTGCACTGACGGCCATGCACCTGAATACGGTCCTCGTGCCGGTGTACTGGGAACTCCTTGAGCCGGCGGAAGGGGCGTTCGCATTTGCGCATGTCGATAGCGCCATCATTGCTGCCAGGCGACACGGTCTCAGGATCGTCTTCCTCTGGTTCGGGACCTGGAAGAACAGTATGTCCTGCTATGTCCCAGAGTGGGTAAAGACCGACCAGAAGCGTTTTCCCCGCGCCCGTACCTCCGATGGAAGAGCGGTGGAGATTGTGACGCCGTTCAGCAGCGAATGCATGAACGCCGATGC
>JADLEA010000511.1 GCA_020846365.1 Bacteroidota bacterium | reverse complement strand
CTGAGTTGCATACCGGCTCCGGAGTGTCACGATGCTCTGTGGAAGATACGCCCGCCATGCGCTGCCTGCCAATGTACATCCCCCGCGCTCCGAATTCAATCTCCCGGGCAGGACCGTTCCACCTGTGCTTTTGCGTTCCATTCCCTTTTTTCCTATGTTTCGACATGGACAAGACGCCAACCCGCATACTTACAATACTCCTCTGCCTCCGTGCACTACCGGGTGTCGGTCACGGGCAAACCCGCGACGGATTGCTGGGCCACCAATGGGGCACGCCTGTCGCCGTCGTGGCAGAAAAGGTCCGCCTCGAATCCCCCCGGTCCGATGGCGATATGCTCATGTACACCACCGAGCTCAGTTCCATCGGCGGCGTCGCGATCGATCAGTGCGATCTGGAGTTTGTGAGCGGGCGCCTTGCCGGCGTGATCGTCACGACACGAAGCGAGGAAAACTCCCGGCGTCTCCTCTCCCTCCTCAAGAAAGAATATGGAGAAGGGCGAAGTAACCACCCGAGGGCCCGCACCTGGATAACGCCCAACACACGCGTGACCTACGACGAGGATAGCCTCGGCGATGCATACATCTACTGGTACTCGATGCTCCTGCAACGTTGAGCCATGCACGAACTCTCTATCGCTCAGAGCATCGTCGATATCATCGGTCAATACGTCCCACAGCAAGATCGCCATACTGTACGCAGCGTCAAAGTCCGGATCGGAGATCTGGCAGGCGTCGTTCCCGATTCCCTCTCCTTCTGCTTCAGCGCCATCACGAGCGGCACCCCGATCGCAGAGGCGATCCTGGAAATCGAACACGTCCCCTACGTCCTCCACTGCACTGCCTGTCAATCCGATTCTACCACCGAGCCCGGTCTCGCGATCTGCCCCCGCTGCGGCTCCCGTCAAACGACCGTCCTCTCGGGGACCGAACTGCAGGTCGTTACCATCGATGTGGACGATGACCTTCCGGAGCACCTATGAGCATCATCACGATTGAACGGAAAGTTCTGGAAAAGAACGACGAGGTCGCGAGACAGAACCGCGAGCTCTTCGCCGACCACGGTATCTTCGTTCTTAACATGGTCAGCTCGCCAGGCGCAGGCAAAACCAGCATCCTGGAACGCACCCTCGAACGTCTCCGCAATGAACTGGATATCGCCGTAATCGAAGGTGACGTGCAAACCGATCTGGACGCGCGGCGCGTTGCGAAGTACAATGTCCCCGCCGTGCAGATCGTGACAAGAGGCGGCTGTCACCTCGAGGCCAACCTCGTGCGCGACGCGCTGGCGAACCTCGAGCTCAAGGCCATCGACCTGCTCATTATCGAAAACGTCGGCAACCTCGTCTGCCCCTCCAACTATGACCTCGGGGAAGCGATGAAAGTCGTCGTGGCGTCCACCACCGAAGGAGACGACAAGCCGCTGAAGTACCCCGCCATGTTCCGCAACGCCTCGGTCCTGATCCTGAATAAGATCGATCTCCTCCCCTACGTGCAGTGCAATCTCTCAATCCTCAAAGAGAACGCGCTCAAGATAAATCCGTCACTCACTGTCTTCGAAACGTCCTGTACAACGGGCCAGGGCATCGACGCCTGGTGTGAATGGCTCGCGGAAAACTCGCGCCGAAAAACGGCATCCTGAACCTCTTTTTCGTGGGAGAACTTTCTTATTAATGGGACTTTGAGCCGTTTCCCGGCGGCTCGAGTGCCCTTTCTCCTTTGTTTACAAGGGTTTCCGGTGGCATGCGAGTTGCAATACACCGTACTGTGAGGAACTGTAAATTTTTCCCACACTTTCGAATTCAGCTCTTTCAGAAGCCTCCATTCGACCACAACACACACACGCATACGAACGATGCCCACGACAACTACACCTAAGGCACACCCCAGCGGTGATAACCGGTTCAAGCTGCTCGACCGGGCAATCACCAAGCACCAGTCACGCGGCGATGCACTTATTGAGGTGCTCCATGCCGCGCAGGGAATCTTCGGATTCCTGGAAAACGACCTGCTGATTTACATCGCCCGCGCGCTCAAGCTCCCCCTGAGCCGGGTCTATGGTGTCGCCACCTTCTATCATTTCTTTACGCTCAAACCCAAAGGCAAACACACCTTCGTCCTCTGCACGGGTACTGCCTGTTACGTGAAAGGCGCGAGCAAGATTCAACACGCAGTCGAAGAATGCTGCAAGGTGAAATTCGGACAGACCACACCCGACGACAAGGTCTCCCTGATCTCCGCCCGCTGCGTCGGCTCCTGCGGCCTTGCTCCCGTCGCGGTGCTGGATGACAACGTGGCCGGCAAACTGACTCCCGAATCCGCCGTGAGCCGCATTCAAACCTGGCAACAACAACCCGATGAGGTGCCCGCATGACCGTCGAAGATCTCCAGGAACTTGCGGAACAGGAACAGGCGCGCCAGGCGCAGTTCTCCCATCGCATCATGTACTGCGCGGCGGCAGGATGCGTGTCGTGCGGCAGCATGAACATCCGCGATACTCTCAAGAAGGCCCTCCAGGAAAAGGACCTCGCATCCCAGGTGGAGGTCATCGGGACCGGCTGCATGGGACTCTGCGGCGAAGGCCCGCTCGTGAAAATCCTTCCCGAAGGGACCCTCTATCAACGAGTCGATGAAGCGGCTGCCCAACGAATCGTCGCCGAGCACCTCGTGAAGGGCACCGTGGTGAAGGAGCATGAGGTGGACACCAAACACCCCTTCTTCACCTCTCAACTGAAAGTGGTCCT
>JADLEA010000510.1 GCA_020846365.1 Bacteroidota bacterium | reverse complement strand
ATGCCAAGGTCGATGAAGACGCCTCCCCCGGATTTCTCCTTCTGCGTCACCCATGCCCTGTCCACGTTGAACTTGCGCAACCACCCCACGCGGGTGTAGAACACTTTCCCAAGTTCCTTGCCTTCGATGAAGCTCTTCAGGATCATGGTGTCGGGCCGGAATCGATGGTTCATCCCCACCATGAGCTTCCGCTTGGCCTCTCGCGCGGCCGCGGCCATGTCCAACGCCTCCTGATAACGGCGCGCAATCGGTTTCTCCACAAGCACGTCTGTCCCGGCCTTGAGCGCCGCGAGCGTCACATCACGGTGCCCGTCGGTGGACGTGCACACCACGACCGCGTCGAGTCCGTTTTGCGCCAGCATCGCATCCAGATCGGTGTACTGCCGGGCAATGCCGAACTTCTCGCCCACGAGCCGGACACGCGCCTTGTCCTTGTCACAGATGGCGACAACCGTCGCTTCCGGAAGGCGCATCAGAATGGGGAGATGTATGACCTGGGCAACCCAACCGACGCCAACCACGCCGAGTCTGACCTTGTCCATGTGCTATCCGGCTATGTGAGGAGTAGGGGCGTGTAGGACCGAGCGCACAACGGCGGCAATACCCGGACTGTCCAGTCCAAGCTCCGCAGCGAGTTCGGCCGGTGAGCCATGGTCCACAAAGCGGTCCGGCACACCGTGAACGGTGACATGCAGATCCTTGTGCTCTCTCTGGGCGTAGTATTCGCAGACCGCGCTGCCGAAGCCGCCCAACACGGAGTTGTTCTCGAGCGTGACCACATACGGGAATCGCTCCGCGATTTCGTCAAGCAGAACAGTATCCAACGGCTTCACGAAGCGCATATTCACCACCTCGCAGTGAATCCCCTCTTCGGCCAGGGTTGTCGCCGCTTGGAACGCCGGCGCCACGAGCTCACCCACGGCCAACAATGCAATGTCGCTGCCTGTCCTGATGATTTCAGATTTGCCGATCGGGAGGGCATCAAAGCCGGGCTTCAGGGGCACGCCCAAGCCGCTGCCGCGCGGGTAACGCAAAGCAATGGGCCCGCCGGTGTGGGTCACGGCAGTGTAGAGCATGTCACGCAACTCGCTCTCATCCTTGGGCGCCATGATCACCATCCCCGGAATGGCACGCAGATAGCTCAGGTCGAACACCCCGTGATGCGTCGGCCCGTCGGCCCCCACCACTCCTGCGCGGTCGAGGGCAAACACGACATGGAGGTGCTGCAAGGCCACATCGTGAATGATCTGGTCGTAGGCACGCTGGAGGAAGGAAGAATACACGGCCACGATCGGAATGCATCCCTGGGTTGCGAGACCGGCGGCGAATGTCACGCCGTGCTGCTCCGCGATGCCCACGTCGTAGAAACGTTCGGGGAGCTCCCGCTGGAGCTGATCCAGACCCGTTCCGTCAGGCATTGCCGCGGTGAGCGCGACGAGGTTGGGTTTCTGCCGCGCGAGTTCCACGACGGCAGATCCGAATACCTTCGTGTATGCCGGTGGGCCTCCCGCTTTCTTTGGCGACCGGCCGGTTACTTTGTCGAACGGCGTGACGCCGTGCAGCCGCTGCTCGTCTTCCTCCGCCGGTTTGTAGCCCTTCCCCTTCTGCGTGATGGTGTGCACGAGGATCGGACCCTCAAGATTGCGGACTTCCTGGAAGATCCGCACCAGCTGGGTGATGTTGTGTCCGTTGATCGGACCGAAGTACCTGAAGCCGAGCGCTTCGAAGAGCATCCCGGGGGTGATCACGACTTTCAGACCGCCTTCGAGCCGTGCCGTGACTTTCCGTATGCGGTCTCCCCACGTATCCAGCTTCCCGGTCAGTTCGTATACGTTCTTCTTCAGGCGATTGTACCGGGGATCCGCAATGAGCTCCGTAAAGTAGTTGGAGATTGCCCAGACGTTGGGCGCGATGGACATGTTGTTGTCATTCAGCACGACAATCATGTCCTTCTTCATGATCCCCGCGTTGTTCATCCCCTCGTACACCATGCCGCCCGTCATGGATCCGTCGCCGACGATTGCGACCACCTTGAAATCTCCGCCGGTCGTCTCGCGAGCTGCGACCATGCCGAGCGCCGCGGAGATCGCCGTGCTGGCGTGGCCTGCCCCGAACGTGTCATACTCGCTTTCGGTGCGCTTCAGGAAGCCGCTCAATCCCTTGTACTGGCGGATGGTGTCCAGGCGATTTTTGCGGCCCGTGAGGATTTTGTGCGGATAGGCCTGGTGTCCCACATCCCACACCAGCTTGTCATGAGGGGTGTTGAACACATAGTGCAGGGCCACCGCGAGCTCCACCGCTCCCAAACCCGCGCCGAGATGCCCCCCCGTCCGTGAAATCACCTCAATGAGGAATTCACGCACATCATTGCAGAGCCCCTTGAGTTCCGCGGCATCAAAGGTACGGAAGTCCGCGGGGACGTTGATACGATCGAGATATGGATACAATTGTTGTCCGCTCATTCCAGTTCTTCGTCAGTCAATGTAAACTTCCCCTCCAGATCCTTCCCCAGCTTGTTCAGCGTCAGTTCGGCCTGCGAGAGCCGCCGGGCGCACACCTTGGAAAGCTCAATCCCCTCCTCGTAGAGGCGCAAAGAGTCCTCCAATGGAACATCTCCCTGCTCCAGCTGGTTCACTATTTCTTCAAGCCGTCGGAGAGATTCTTCAAACGATGCGTTTCCTGCCGTGTTTTTCTTGGTCGCCATGGTCACACGTCCAGTATGGTGGATCGAGCCCGGCCGTCCGCGAATTCAATCTCCACGGCGTCCGCCTTTCGGAGCCCGGAACGCAACCCCACGATCGCCCCTTCTTTCCGGACAATGGTATAGCCCCGTTTGAGCACAAGGACGGGATTAAGCGCAGAAAGGCGTTCTTCGACCCCCTTCAGGTGCGCAGCCGCAAGCTCGTGACGGTGGGTCATGGCTGTCATCATGGTGCGGCTCAACTCGTCAACGTGCTGACTGTGGCGTCGGAGGAGGTCCATGGGCCGGTGAAACGAATAGCTTTTGAGGAGGTGGAGGATATGTTTCCGGTTCATGGTGATGCGTGAGGCAATCGCCTGGCGCATAGTATACCCAGAATTCCGAAGAATCTCAAGAATGGCCTTCTTGTCAGGCACCACAAGAGATGCGGCGGCGGTGGGGGTGGGAGCCCGGAGATCAGCCACGAAATCCGCGATCGTGTAGTCCACTTCATGCCCGACAGCGCTCACCACGGGGAGCTTCGACGCGGCAATAGCCCGGGCGACTCGTTCCTCATTGAATGGCCAGAGGTCCTCCAGCGAGCCCCCTCCTCTTGCAAGGATGATCAGATCAAGCTTCCCGTACGCATTCAGATCGGCGAGTGAAGCGACAATATCCTCCGCGGCGCCCGCGCCCTGCACCCTCGCAGGTCGGAACACCAGAGCGACTGCCGGAAATCTCTCCTTGAACACGTGCAACATGTCATGGAGCACCGCTCCCGTGGGGGAAGTGATGATCCCGATGCGCTCCGGATACTCCGGCAGAGGCCGTTTTCTCTCCTCCGCGAACAACCCCTCGGCGGCAAGTTTGTTCTTGAGCTCTTCAAAGGCAAGCTGCAGATCACCGGCGCCCAGGGGACGCATGGTGGAAACATCGATCTGGTACGTTCCGCGCACCTCATACACGCTGAGCCGGCCCGTCACTATGACCTTCATGCCGTCCTGAGGCCGGAACTTCAGCGCAGGCACCCTGCTCCGCCACATCACCCCGGAGATCTGGGAGGACTCATCTTTGAGCGTGAAGTAGAGATGCCCCGAGGTGTGTTGTTTGAAATTCGAGAGCTCACCCACAACGGCAAGAGACGGAAACCCCTTCTCAAGCGATTGCTTGATCCTGAGCGTGAGCGCGGAAACGGTCAGCGGAGCTTGGTCTGCCATATGGGGTTTTCGTACGTGACCGGGAATCTCTTGATGTTGAGGAATATAGGAAATTTCCCCATAAAGGTCATGGTGCCGCGCCTGGGCAGTCCGCTCCGGATGAGTTGAAATGTAGTGCGAAAGAACGTATATTCAACGCCATGAATATTGACGTTCTCGCGATTGGCGCGCACCCGGACGATGTCGAGCTTTCCTGCGGAGGGACCGTTATAAAGCTCGTTCGCCAGAAACGGCGCGTGGGCATTGTGGACATCACGGAAGGCGAGCTGGGCACCAGGGGCTCCCGTGAAATACGGGCGGAAGAGGCGCGTGCTGCGGCCGAGGTGATGGGAATCCATTACCGCACGAACCTGCGCATACCGGACGGCAACATTGAGAAATCGCCCGCGAACGTCCTCAAGCTCGTTACCGTGATCCGGACCGTGCGTCCGCAAGTTCTCCTTATCCCCCATTCCCTGGACCGCCATCCGGATCACGAGGCATCGCACGCTCTCTGCCGGCGAGCATGGTTCGATTCCGGACTGCACCGCATTCAGACTGTCGAGAACGGAAGACCCCAGGAGGCATTCCGGCCGCGCGCGGTGTACCACTACATGCAGTGGCAGGAGTTTGAACCGTCGTTTATCGTTGATGTGAGCGACGTGTACGAGACGCGGCTCCAGGCCATGCGGGCATACCGGTCGCCGTTCCACGATCCGGACAGCAAGGAACCCGGAACAGTGCTGAGCACGCCGGAATTCCTGGAGACCATTCGAACGCGCCTGGAGTACTACGGGGACAAGATCGGCAGGAAATACGGAGAGGCCTTCTATTCACCCGCACCGCTCGAGGTCCGGGACATCTT
>JADLEA010000509.1 GCA_020846365.1 Bacteroidota bacterium | reverse complement strand
TGGAAACCTTTCTGATTCTTGATCTCTCGCCGCGAAAGAAGAGAACGCGGACAAGACGCTCGCCACTTCCGCTCAGGGCTTCATGAAAATCCTCGATGGACCGGAATTCTTTTCCTTCGACGCCCATGAGGATATCCCCGCTCATCAACGACGCCCTGTCAGCGGGGCTCCCCGGGACAACCTGAAGGATTGCCAAGCCAAATCTCGACTCTCCGGCCACCGCGACATCTACAGGATGAACAACCACGCCGATCCGCTCACGCTTTGCCTCGTTTTCGATGAACCCCTTTATGCTGTTGGCCGGCAGGGCCATGGCCAGCGGACCCATGATCATGGTGTTCAATCCGATCACCCTCCCACTGGCATCCGCCAGCGGCCCGCCGGAATTCCCGGGGGCAAGCTGGAGTCTGCTCTGCACCCAGTTCATGTCCCCCAATCCCCGTGCAGGTCCGAGCGCGTGAACGATTCCCGTGGTAGCGGCCCCGATGAAGCCAAGCGGATTCCCGACAGCCACCACGAGATCCCCGGTTCGAACGCTGTCTGAATCCCCCCATTGCGACACAGGCAGCCCCGATGCCGGCACCGAGAGCACCGCCAGGTCTCGTTCTGCCGTCCTCGCGCTGACGACGGCAGGAAACGAACGTCCATCCCAGAGCTGAACCTCCGGCGTCAGGGAGCGCACGACATGTGCATTCGTGACGATCACTCCGCCGGCATCAATGATGACGCCGGAGCCGGTCCCATCACGGCCCGCAATGAGCACCGTGCTTCTGCGAAGTTCCTCGACGACCCTGCCAAAATCTGAGGGGAGCTTCATCATTTCTTGCTCCCACCCCGTTCGCCGACGAGAATGGCGACATGCTGGGCTTCGCCGCCCCGGATGACTCTGGCTTCCACGCGTTTGCCTATCATGTCTGCCGCAAGATATGACTGAAGATCATCCATCTCTTCCACATTCTTGTCATCGATACTCAACAAGATATCCCCGACAAGAATTCCGGCCTTATCGGCGGAGCTCCCGGCTTCGACGCTGAGCACCATCATCCCTGCGTCGCCAGAGATGTCGAACTTCTCCCGGAATGAGGCGGGGATGGGGATTGTCTGGAGCCCGACTCCGAGGTAGGGCCGCGGCACGCTCCCCCTCGAAAGGAGCAGATCCACGACGCGGTTTATGGTCAATGTGGGTATCGCCAGGCCGGCGACTCGCGACAGGACGCTTGTCGCGATCCCCACGACGCGGCCCTGGAAGTCAATCACCGCGCCGCCGGATGACCCCGGGAACACTTCTGCACCCAGCCGGATATACAGATCGAGCTGCCCGCCCCGCCAGGTACGCCACGGACCGGACACAGCGCTGAGGATTCCCACGCTCACGTTCGGTCCGCTGTTGGGCGATCTTCCTACAACGAGCGATACATCACCCACCTTCGAGGCTGCGTCGCCACCCGGATTTACTTCAGGAGCAGAGAGTTCCTCAACTTTCAATAGTGCGATGTCGGTGCCGGGATCGCGGCCGACGAGTGTTGCCTGGTGTGTCTGGCCATTGGAGTCGATCACCGCGATATCTTCATCGCGCCGGAGGGCGTGCTCCACGGTAACGATGAGGTTCTTTCTCCAGTGTACTCCACTGGACGGAATATGCCGCCGGCCGTGGACAACCACGATGCTCGGGGCGACGCGATCCACCAGTTGTGCGATTTCTTTCGAGAACTCCGCGAGTTGCAGTGCCATACAATCCTCCTTCGTTTGCATAGAATATAGGAGGGGAAGGGGGCTCGCACATCAGCCAAATGGGCAGGTGTCAGGAAATGCCAAGGCCCGGGGGACTCCGGGCCTGTTTCTTTGGAAATCATGCCTAATCACGACGTGTTGGGCACCCTGCCTGCTCCCTACCTCGGCGGACGGGCCCCACGGCTCACTGGTGAGATAATGACAATGCACTCCGTAATGTCGTCTGAACCAACATAGAGATTCCCGCGCAGGTCAGCGGTGAAGCCGACGGGTCTGCCCCAGATCGATTTCTGGGAAGCCGAACCCTCCGGCTGAAAACCCGTGACGACATCTGTGACATATGAAGCGGTGCGGCTCCCCTCCTCATCGAACTTCAGAAAGATGACCTTGTAGCCCGTGGGTTTGGCGCGGTTCCAGGATCCCCTGAGCGCCACAAACGCCCCGTTCTGGAATTGAGCAGGGAGCGACGGGTTGGAAAACTCGATGGCCATTGGCGCGGAGTGTGCCTGGATGAGGGCAGCCGGCTGCCTCATGCTGCGAACGTTCGCACTGTCACCGGCACTCAATGGCAGCAGGTCGCGATAACCTCCTCTGCGGTCGAAATCAAAATAGACGCCGTGTCCGTAGGCAAACGGGTGACCATAGAAACCGCCGTCAAGCACACGGTCGATCCATTCCGGCGGAATGTCGTCACCCTGCCAGTCGCTGCCGTTGTTGGTAGCCCAGAGCTCTCCGTTGTGGAGCGTCATGCCGACGGCATTGCGAACGCCCGTGGCGAACGTCCTGCGGCCAGTACCGTCGTCGTTGTATTCCTCGATGATGGCCCGGAAGTCCTCACGGCAGACATTGCACGAAGAACCGATCGAGAGATACAGCTTCTTCCTTTGCGAGTCGAACACAATCGTTCTGGTATCATGGCCGCCGCCGGGTTGACGGGCTCCTTTCGCAATGTCATCGATGAAGACCGACGTTGTTTCGTACATCCCATCGTGATTGTTGTCAGTGCATTTCATGATGCGGCGTTCCTCAGCCACGTACATCGCGCCGTTGTAGAACGCGAGGTCGTGTGCATTGTTGAATCCGGAGGCGACGACGAATCCAGCATCAGCAATGCCGTCATGGTCTTTGTCAGGAAGCGCGATGATTTCCCCACTGTTCTTGTTTGCGACATGCAGAACGCTGTCGGGACTCCATGCGAAGAACCTCGGTTTGCCCAGGCCGCCGGCGTGGAAAATCCCCGCCTGGTAACCCTCGGGGACGTTGAGGACGAGATCATCCGGTATCAGACCCTTAAACATCTCCGGTACGAAGACAGGGGCTGATATGAGCTTGGTCTCCTTCACGGGAGTCAACTTTACATCCGGCGGGAGCTGCTGCGATTGCGAACATGCGGCAAGGAATATCAAAGAAGAGAAGAAGAGGTGTCTCACGGGTCCCTCCGTCGTTGCCGACCCTTCGTCAGCCGTAGAGTTATCGGCAAGAGAATTGGAATGTAGCGGGCGAACCAGGCATTGACAAAAGACGCCGGTATAATGGAGGCAAAGACAAGGCTGATGACCAGGGCGCGCCGCTTGGCGGCCTTGACTACCGCGGGATCCAGAGACGGATCCGCCACCCAGTGCTCGGGCTTGCCGACGTAATCCCAGAGCAGAAAAAGCATGAGTCCCGTGAAGCAGATGTTCAGGACGTAGATAATCAGCGGAGTCTTCAGATGAAGCGTTTGAGGGGTCGAGTATTCCCCGAAGATCCCTGTGCTGAACGGCATGAGGACAATCGAGAGGAGAAAAAGCAGGTTTAGCCACATCAGTCTGGGGGTGAAGTCTGTGAGGAATCCGAACAGAAAATGGTGCCTTGTCCAGTAAAGCCCGATGAGGAAAAAGCTAACCAGGAAGCCCAGGAATTTCGGCAGGAGCAGGAAGACGGCATGAACGAGGGAGGCCTCGGTCGCCTCGGCACCGTGGAGCGCAGGCACCTTTATCTCGATGACGAGAAGCG
>JADLEA010000508.1 GCA_020846365.1 Bacteroidota bacterium | reverse complement strand
TCAGTTTCTCAAAGATACGCCTGGATGGTTCGAATGTCAATTAGGACAACGCGTTGCATTGATTCTGCACTTGTTAAGTGCTACCTTGGCATTGGCATGCAAAGGCACGGATCGTGGCGCCAAGATACAAAGCGGATTTGACCGACGCACAACTTCGGGAAGAGCTCTCCCGATGTGAATCGTGCGAAGAAAAGCCGTGCAAAGAGGCGTGTCCGGCCGATTGTTCCCCGGCCGACTTCATCCTGGCGGCCCGGCCGGGAGGACCGGCGGATTTCCGGCGGGCAGGCGCGCTCATCATGGGGAGCAACCCTCTCGGAGGCATCTGCGGGGCCCTCTGCCCCGACACCCTCTGCGTGAAGGCGTGCGTACATCGCACGTTTGACCGCCCCATCAATATCCCCCCGGTCCAGGCCACAATCATCCGAAAAGCGTATGAAGCCGGAATGCCCCGGTTCACTCCGCAACCGCCGAACGGCATGCGGGTTGCCGTGGTCGGAGCGGGGCCCGCCGGACTCGCCGGAGCGGCCGTGCTCGGCCAACTGGGATATGAGGTGCACATCTTCGAGAAATCCGACCGTGCCGGCGGAATGTGCAACCTGATCCCAACCTTCCGGCTCGACAGGAATGCCCTGCAAGCGGACATTGACTTTGTGCTCGGGCTGGGCAACATCCGGCTTCTCACGGAGGCCTCGATTCTGGCGCCGTCGCGCCTGCTCGATGCGAAGGAGTACGACGCCGTCCTGCTTACCACCGGACTCGATGTTCCGGTGGCTGCCGGCATTCCGGGCGAAGATTCCGCGATACCGTGGGAAGATTTCCTGCAGAATCACAAGCGGCTTGCAGTTCGCGGAAAACGCGTGGTCGTGATCGGAGGCGGCGCCATCGCGGTCGACTGCGCCATCACTGCAGCCCGGGACAAAGCGGAATACGTCGAGCTCATATACCGGCGCAAGATGGAACACATGCCGCTGACCGACTACGAACGTCATCTCCTCCTCTCTCACGGTGTGGAGATCACCACCGGCACCCGCGTCACGCGCATAGTGCACAAAGGGGAGACGGTGAAGGGAGTCCGGACCACCCGGCAATACGTCCGGGCCGGCAGCAAGCCGTTGCCGCAGAACTTCGCCCCCCACCGGCAGGAGAAATCTGTGTTCCGCTCGTGCGACATGGTCATTGTGGCGATCGGAAGCAAGGCTAGGTTCGCCGCACAAAAGGGGCGCCGGCTTTTCATTGCGGGCGACATGGTGCACGGGGCGGCGACCGTGGTGGAGGCGGTTGCCTCCGGGAAAAATGCCGCGACAGAACTGAACGCAACGCTGACAAAGTCAACACGACCCCGGCGGGAGAAGAGTGTCAAGAGCAGGGTGATCCTCTCCGGGAGAAACCTGCTGCCGGTTCCCCTCACTGCGCGTTTTTTCGACAGACCTATCCTCTCTCCCTTCTTGCTCTCTGCAGCCCCCCATACCGATGGCTACGATCAGATGAAAAGGGCATACGAAGCCGGGTGGGCGGGAGGTGTCATGAAGACCGCCTTCGATGACGTCCCGGTGCATATCCCCGGCGGGTATATGGTGGTGTTCGGAAAGTCGACGTACGGGAACTTTGACAACGTTTCGGGACATCCGCTTCGGCGTGTTGCAGGGGAGGTGCGGCGCCTTACGCGCGAGTATCCCGAGCGACTGACCCTCGCATCCACCGGAGGTCCTGTCACCGGCAACGATACCGCAGACCGGCAGGTCTGGCAATCCAACACGAAGCACCTTGAGGATGCCGGCGCGATGGGCGTGGAGTACAGTCTCTCATGCCCGCAGGGGGGTGACGGAACTGCCGGTGACATTGTCGCGCAGAATGCCGAGCTCTCGGCAAAGATCATCGAGTGGATACTGGAAGTCAGCGATCCCCGCGTCCCGAAGCTTTTCAAACTCTCCGGGGCGGTCACTTCCATTCGTGCCATCGCGCTCCGGATATTGGATGTTCTGAGAAGATATCCTGACAAGCTTGCGGGCATCACGCTTGCCAACAGCTTCCCGGCGATGGCGCTGAAACCGTACCCGTCGCAGAACCATGAGAAGATGGTTATCGCGGGTATGTCGGGAGAAGGTATTCTTCCGATCAGCATGCTCACGCTGGCACGCGTGTCCGATCTTGGACTTACCGTCTCGGGGAATGGCGGTGCGATGAATTATCGCGACGCCGCTTCGTTCATGTCGCTTGGCGCTTCCACCGTCCAGTTTTGCACGGCCGTGATGAAACACGGCCTGGGGATCGTCGAGCACCTGCACTCCGGTCTGAGCTTTCTCCTTGAGGAGAGAGGAATGACGTCGGTGCGTGATCTGATCGGGTCTTCGCTCCCCATGCCCATCACGCCCTTTGAAGAGCTCTCGGCGACGAAACAGGTGCCGGAGCTGTTCTCCGGGCTCTGTGAAAAATGCGGCAACTGCGCGAGGTGTCCGTACCTTGCCATCAGCATGGACAAACGCGGCATGCCGCGGATCGACGCTTCCCGCTGCATCGGGTGCTCTCTGTGCGCCCTGAAGTGTTTTGCCGGAGCTCTGCACATGCGCGACCGGACGCCTGCAGAAGCGGAGACGATGCTGGAACAGTAACCATGGTCTCGCCCCTTCTCCTGACACACGGCACAATCTGTATCCCTTCTCCCTCCGCCCCAAGAGTGCTCTACGACCATGCAATCCTTCTCGAACATGGGATCATCAAGCGGATCGCCCCCCAATCCGAGTTCGGCCGGGTGCCGGTGGAAACCCTGGATCTTTCCTCCCGGGTCATTCTCCCGGGATTTATCAATCTGCACACGCATCTCTACAGTACATTCGCCCGCGGTCTCCCGGGGGTGAAGTCATCGTCCACGTTCCCCCAGATTCTTGAACATCTCTGGTGGCGACTGGACAGATCCCTGTCTCTGGAGGCGTGCTACTACAGCGCGATGCCGGCTCTTCTTGAGGCCATCCGTTCCGGAACCACAACGATCGTGGACCATCATGCGAGTCCGTGCGCCATCCATGACTCGCTGGACGTCATCGCCCGCGCGGTCACGGAATCCGGGCTGCGCGCATGCCTCTGTTATGAAGTATCCGACCGGGACGGGCCGGAGGCGGCGGCAGAGGGGATACAGGAGAACGTTTCGTTTCTGTCGATATGCGGAAGCGCGCCCAACCCGATGCTGCGCGCGCTTTTCGGCCTGCATGCTTCGTTTACGCTTTCGGAGAAAACGCTGGAAGCCGCAGTCCGTGCGGGCCGGGGATTGAGGACGGGTTTCCATATCCACGTGGCTGAATCGGAAACAGGTCAGGTGGAGACGAACAGGCGCCATGGGATGCGGGTGGTGAAACGTCTCGCACAGCACGGAGTCCTGGGGAAACACACGATTGCCGCACACGGTGTGCACCTGAATGATGAAGAACTGGAATTGCTCGCTGGTTCAGGCACGATCGTCGCGCACAATCCCCAATCGAACATGAACAATGCCGTAGGGATCGCGGATCTGAAGCGGATGCGCGAACACCATGTACACATCGGACTCGGCACCGATGCCATGACGCACGACATGCGGCAGGAACTCCGCGCCGGAATCTGGGCCCAGCGCCTGGGCCAGCGGAACGCATCGGTTGGTTTTGATGAGATGGTACACGCCCTCTGGAAAGGGAATCCGGACGCCGCAAGCCGGCTCTGGGGCTTCCCGGTGGGCGAGTTGAGCGTCGGATCTGCCGCAGACATCATTGCACTGGAATACGCTCCGGCCACTCCGCTCACCGATGAATCCCTTCCGGGGCATCTGGTGTTTGGACTGGGTTCGGCGCGCGTTGATACCACGATTGTGGGCGGCCGGGTTCTCATGCACGGGGGCCGCCTGTTGCTGGATCTGGATGAAGGGGAAATCGCCGCGAAAGCTCGCGAGGTTGCGGCGCAGGTGTGGGCGAGGTTTTCAGGTGCCGGCTGAATCGCCCGGTGAGTATGGAAGGCGATTGCATGGCGGAGGTGCGGAGTGTGACTCTTGTGCGGCGCGCAGAATCTGCCACCGTTCTGTGACGCGCGATCTCGCTCGACCGGTGATATGACAATGTGCAATCTGTAAGGGACTTGCTCTAGATCCATAAGCAGACACACGGCCGCCCGGTATCATCGAAGAAATGCTGGAAGGCCTCATACTTACGCGAACAACACATGACTCACATGTCCCTTCTCTCACGCGCCCGCGCTCTCGAACAGGATACCGTCCGCATCCTGTGCGATCTCATCCGCACCCCGTCCCATTCATCCAAGGAAAAGGATGTGATCGAAGTCATTCGTCGCGAGATGACTGGAATCGGGTTTGATGAGATCCGGATCGACGAACTCGGCAGCATCATCGGACGGATCGGTCATGGACCGCGCACGATCGCCTTCGACGCTCACGTTGACACCGTGTACGCCGGTGATATATCACAATGGGCATTCGATCCTTTCACTCCGAAAGTGGAGGAGGGAAAAGTGTGGGGAAGGGGGAGCGTGGACCAGAAGGGCGGTATGGCCGCCATGCTCACTGCCGCGCGGCTTATCCGGGAACTCCATCTGGAGAATGAACTCACGGTTCTCTTCACCGGCACGGTGATGGAAGAAGACTGTGACGGGCTCTGCTGGCTGCACCTTATCCGAGAGGAAGGGCTCAAACCCGGACTCGTGGTGATCACCGAGCCGACAAACATGAACATCTACAGGGGTCACCGCGGCAGAATGGAAATCCACGTTTCCGCCAAAGGAGTCAGCTGCCACGGCTCTGCCCCGGAGCGGGGGGTGAATGCCATCTACAAGGCGTCTCGCATAGCCCTCGAAATTGAACGGCTCAACGAAAACCTGCGTACTGACGCTTTTCTGGGAAAAGGGACCATTACCGTGACCGAGGTGGTCACCTCGTCTCCCTCCCTGTGTGCCGTTGCGGATGGCGCACGATTGCATCTGGATCGGCGGCTGACGGCAGGCGAAACCCGCGAGAGCGCGATTGCGGAAGTCCGCGCTGCAGCGGCACGCGCCGGTGTGCCTGATGCAGACGTTACGCCTCTCACGTACCGGGAGACAGCGTACACCGGCAAGGTGTATCCGATGGAGAAGTACTATCCCACCTGGACGCTTCCCGTCGATTCTACATACCTCCATCAGGCCACGGAGGCATACCGCGCGACATTCGGGAAGGCTCCGCACGTGGACAAATGGACGTTCAGTTCCAACGGGATCGCGATTGCGGGAATCCACGGCATTCCCTGTCTTGGACTGGGTCCGGGAAATGAAATCTATGCGCATGCGCCCAACGAAGCGACGCCGATCGAGCATCTCTCGGGCGCGGCGGCATTCTATGCTGCGCTGGCTGAAACCTTTGCGCGCGGCATGCATCAGTAACTCAGACGATGATACCCTTCCAGTACCGCTGCACACAATGCACCCGGATGTATGAGAGGGATGAAGTGCGCTATCTCTGTCCGGAATGCGCGCGCGCCTACAGGCCCGGCATGCCGTTGCAGGGAGTTCTGGAAGTGGTGTTCAACTGGGAGTTGCTCCGAGCGCGCTGGGATGCAACGGACCCGGACTGGCATCTCTTCACGCCCGTCGAAAGTGAATACCTCCCTCCGTTCGCGGCCGGCGGGACTCCTCTGATGCGGGCCGATCGGCTTGGACAGGAACTCGGTCTGTGGAATCTCTCGCTCAAGAATGACGGTTTGAATCCCAGCGGATCACTCAAGGACCGCGCGTCGTTTCTTGTCGTCGCGGAAGCGATCCGGCTGGGAGAGGACCGCATCGTCACGGCCTCCACCGGAAATGCCGCAAGCGCACTTGCTGCTGTCTGCGCGGCCGCCGGGAACGAGGCGATCATCTTCGTTCCGGCCACGGCACCGCGCGCGAAGATAGCGCAGATTCTCCTCTACGGCGCAACCCTCATCCCGATTGCCGGTTCGTACGACGATGCGTTTCGTCTTTCCCTGGAGTATACGGCTGCAGAGGGCGGACTGAACAGGAACACCGCGTACCATCCGTTGACCATTGAGGGAAAGAAGACAGCAGGACTTGAGATCTTTGCGCAAAACGGGATGCAGGCGCCCGACGTCATCGTAATCCCTGCCGGCGATGGCGTGATACTGCATGGCGTGTTCAAGGCGTTTGCCGATCTGCGAGCCGCAGGCTTCATCACGACACTGCCCCGGCTCCTGGCCGTTCAGGCGGACCGCTCCGATGCGATCCACAGGTTCTTTTCGACGGGCACGTATGCCGATGCGCCATCGCCGGACACATGCGCGGATTCCATCTCCGTGCGCACGCCCAGCAACGCGCTGATGGCGCGGCGCGCCCTCCAGGAGTCCCGCGGGACTTCGGCAACCGTCTCTGACCGGGAAATCCTTGATGCGCAGGCATTGCTTGCGCGCACGACCGGCGTGTTCGCTGAACCGGCCGCAGCCGCCAGCATCGCCGGCCTGGCAAGAGCGAAGAACGCCGGCTGGATTGATCCCGACGAGCATGTGGTCGCGCTCATAACGGGACACGGACTCAAAGACATCGACAGCGCGCTCCAGGGGATCCAGATGCCTCCGGCTGTGGCACCGGAGCTTGAGGCGGTGAAGAAATACCTTGCGGACGGAAGGCCATGAGCAATGGAATCCACAGGACCCCTGTCGGCTCTGTCGCGGGGTCCGGCACACCATCTCTCCTGATACGCGGCGGCCGCGTCTGGCAGGACGGGCGCCTGCGCGATGCGGATATCCTGGTGCGGGATGGACACATTGCTGCAGTCGGCCAGATCCGAGAAGCCGGGGAGCAGGTGGAGTCACTCGACGCCCGCGGACTTGCCATCTTGCCGGGCTTCATCGATGTGCATACCCACATCGACGACCGGATTGGCAGGTTCACGCTCGCGGACGATTTTTGCAGCGGAACCCGGTGCGCGGTGGAGAATGGGATCACCACACTCGGAACATTCGTGACAGAATCGACGGACGTCCCGCTGGAGAAGGCATTGTCGTCGATGACGGCGCGCGCGGCGGGGAATCTGCACTGCGATCTGGTGTGCCATATCACGCCGACCCGGTTTGATGCCGCCGGTTGGCAGGCAATCGACGCAGTACTTGAACGGGGCATTCGGACAGTGAAGCTGTATACGACATACCGCCAGTCCGGACTCTACGCTGACTATGACCAGATCGAAAGGGTGTTCGCGACTCTCGGGTCGAGACTGGTCCGGTTCCTCGTCCATTGTGAGGATGACATGCTCCTGTCGCGCGCGGCCGCCGACATCAAGGACTGGGGCCGGCCTCTCGCTCATGCACAGGCAAGGCCGGTTGCGGCGGAAGTGGCGGGCATCCGTGCGGTGCTTGAGCGGGCGGAGACACAGCACGCTCGATTGCACATTGTCCATGTTTCCACGCCGGAGGGGGCGGATCTCATCGGTG
Source organism: Bacteroidota bacterium (assembly GCA_020846365.1). Classification (GTDB taxonomy): domain Bacteria; phylum Bacteroidota; class Ignavibacteria; order UBA10030; family UBA6906; genus JAGDMK01. The sequence goes on along the minus strand of JADLEA010000508.1, from coordinate 2,663 downwards.
CTGCGAAGGGGGATCTGGATGTGACGTGTGAAACCGCTCCGCAGTATCTCACGTTCGATGCCGGGTGGTTGGCGCGCGAGGACGGCCACCGGTGGATTTGTTCACCTCCGCTCAGATCCTCCGCGCTCCGCCTCGAGCTCGTCCAGCGTGCACTGCAGGGATCGTTCGATCTCTTCGCCACCGATCATTGCGCCTTCCGCAAGGCGGACAAGGATTCGGGAAGGGACGATTGCCGGCTTGTTCCCAACGGATTGCCGGGGATTGGGGCGCTGCCGCACGTGATCTACCGTCTTTTTCAGAAGGCCGGGGGCGACGGGTTGTTCGCTCTTGCGACCCACCTCTCGGAGAACCCCGCGCGGATGCTCGGGCTTTACCCCCGGAAAGGATCCGTGTCGACCGGTGCGGATGCGGATCTCGTGTTCCTTTCGGCAGGCGGGCCGGGTCGGCCTGTCCGCTCTTCATTGGCCGATACCTACGAGCCATACGAAGGCATGGAATCGGTCCTCACGGTGCAGAGAGTCCTTTTGCGCGGAGTGCCCGTGGTGGAAAACGGGAAACTGTTCGATCCCGGCAATCGGCGAGGAGCATGTTTATGGGAGATCTGAAAACCCCGGCGTGGCGCAATGATGCCGTTGCCAAAGTCACCGGCAGGATCAAGTATACCGATGACCTGAAATTCGCCAACCTCCTGCACGCGGTCCCCGTGTACGGCGATCACGTGCATGCCACGATTCAGTCAATCGACACCCAGGCCGCAGAGCAGTGCGAGGGAGTCGTTCGGGTCCTCACGGCGCGCGATGTTCCGGGCTCCAACCGTCACGGACAGATCGTACGCGACTTCCGTGTCTTCGCGGACGACAAGATCCGGTATCAAGGCGACGTCGTGGCCCTTGTCGTTGCGGAATCGCGCGAACACGCCCAACGTGCTGCGGAACTGGTGCGGGTGCACGCAGTGCCTCTTCCTTCCATTCTCGATCCGGAAGAGGCGATGAACAGCACGACGCATCTGGTGCATGAAGAATTCGGAACCAACATCATCAACACGCACCGCGTGCGCCGTGGGAACGTGGAGGAAGCCCTCCGGGCCTCCGACATCATTCTGGAACACCGGTTCGAAACGCCATGGGTCGAACATGCGTACATGGAACCCGAGGCGGCGGTGTGCCAGGCAAGGCCCGACGGCGTGGTGGAAGTGTATGGGAGCATGCAGCATCCGTTCAGCACGCGAAGGTTTGTGGCGGGGGTGCTGGGTGTTCCGCTGGCGGATGTCGAGGTGATCGGCACGCCGATGGGCGGTGGATTCGGAGGGAAGGACGACACTGCGGCGATCGTCTGCGCGCGCACGGCCCTTGCGGCCCGCCTTACCGGGCGGCCGGTGAAGTCGATGTACCGGCGCGACTGGTCGATCAGAGAATCCTACAAGCGGCATCCCTACCGGATCACGTATACGATGGGGGTGAACCGCGACGGAAAGATCCAGGCGGTGCGCTGCAGGATCGTGGCCGACGGCGGCGCCTACTGCTCGGTGACACCATGGGTCACGTGGCGGTCCACGGTCCAATGCTGCGGTCCCTATGACGTGCCGCACGTGCATTGCGACACGTTCGGGGTGTACACAAACAATCCGGTCACGGGGGCCATGCGGGGTTTCGGTTCGCCGCAGATGAACTTCGTCGTGGAGTCCATGATCGAAATCGCGGCCGTCCGGCTGGGGATGCCGGCCATTCAGCTTCGCCGTCTCAACATGGTGAAACAGGGGAGCGTTACCATCACCGGCCAGAAGCTGGACAACCATACGGTCGCGATGGAACAGGTGTTGGACGCCGTGCTCAGGGAGTCGGACTACGAAAAGAAACTGGAGCGGTGCGCGCATGGCGGAGGAGACGATGCGGAGCAGTACGGGATCGGACTTGCCATGAGCTACCGGGGAGTGAGCCTTGGCGCGGAGGGAGTGGATTTCTGCGCCGCGATGATTAACGTCCAGGCGGATGGATCGATTGTCATCGAGACGGGCGTGCACGAAAACGGGCAGGGCGCAGAAAGCGCCATGATCCTTATTGCCGCTCGCGAGCTCGGCGTGCCGGTGGATCGTATCCGCTACAGGAGATCCTCCACCCTGGTCATACCCGACAGCGGGACGACCGTGGCCTCGCGCGGAACCATCATGGGCGGCGGCGCTATCACGCTCGCGGCGCGCGACTTGAAAGAGCGGATGGCCCAGGTCGCGGCCTCCGTGCTCAACGCCCAGCCCGCCGACCTGGAATTCCGTGACGCGCACCTCGTGCATAGCCGGGACGGCAGGTCGATGGCGTTCGATGCCGTGGTGCAGGAAATGTTCAGCCGCAAGCAGTTTCCCCATGCCTTTGGCGTCTTCCAGGCACCGACGGTCTCCTGGGACGAGGAACACGGCCAGGGAAAAGCATACTTCACATGGGTCTATGGTTGCCAGACAATAGAGCTGACCGTGAACCGGCATACCGGGAAGGTCCGGCTGCTCAACGCGGTTGCGGCGCACGACGTCGGGAAGGCCGTAAACAAAGCCATGCTGGAAGGGCAGTTCTACGGCGGGATGGCCATGGGTATTGGCTACGCGCTCTTCGAAGATCTCGAGGTTGCGGATGGGCGGATTCAGAACACGAATCTTAACGCCTATCGCATTCCTC
>JADLEA010000507.1 GCA_020846365.1 Bacteroidota bacterium | reverse complement strand
TGGCGGTTCCGAAAGACATGCCGGGGATTGTTGCCGGCAGGGTCCACGATGCCATCTACATGCCGCCGCCTCTGAATCTCAACAAACTGATCAAGCCGGACTTTGCCATCTTCCGTGTGATTCAGCTTGCCGAGGGAAGAATTCACCGTGAAGTCGGGGTGTCCTTTTTCAACGGCTACGGCTCGGAACTCAACATCATGCGCCCGGGTCGACCGGACTGGATTGAAGAGGAGCTCGCATACCTCGGCCGCACCACGAAGATCCTGCGTGAAAACAGCAGCGCGTTCCTGAGTCCTGACTGGGATCCGTTGATCAACACTACTGCCGACAGCATCTGGGTGAACGCCTGGCCTGCGCCCTCGAAGAGAATCTTCACGGTGTTCAATCTGCGTCCCGAGGGGTGGAGCGGCCCGTTGTTCCGGACCAAACTCAAACCGGGTGAGCATGTTGTGGACCTCTGGCACCATGAAGAGCTCAGTGTAGAACTCAAGAACGACAGCGCGACGATTCCGATCACGGCGGACGGCTTCAGCAGATCCTGGCTTGAAACACGCCGGGAAGGGAGCGTGGACTGCATTGCCATATTCCCCACGTTGCTCTCTGCATCGTTGGACCAGGATTCGCTGACCGTGGCTGCATCCCGGGGAACGAAGATCGTGGTGTGGGCTGGTGTGCCTTCCTACAGCACCCGGTTCGCCGAGCTGCCGGCGGGCACGCACGCAATCTCACTCCTGGAGAGGCTTGGCAGGCATGAAGAGAAAGTCGTTGTGCAGCTGTTCGATTCCACCGAGTTGATCGATGAGCGGGTGCTAGATATTCCCCTGGCCACGCCGCGGCTGATCTCACGGCGCGCGAGCACCCAACCTGCCGCTCAGGTTCCGCCCGGGATGGTGAGAATTCCGTCAGGCACATTCGCCTATCGCTCCACGCGGAGTTTCCTGAGTCCGAACGAGGTCAGTCCCTATCCCGGTTCCGCCGAGCCGAAGTCGTACAGCATCTCTGCATTCTACATGGACACCTATCCGGTCACGAACGCGGAATTTAAGAAGTTTCTGGTTGCGACAAAATACGCCCCGCGGGATCCGGACAATTTCCTGAAACACTGGAACGGGGGAAGCCCGCCGGTGGGGTTGGAGAATCACCCCGTGGTGTATGTGGACCGCGGCGATGCTGAGGCCTATGCGCGCTGGGCGGGCAAGCGTCTTCCCACCGAAGTCGAGTGGCAGTATGCCGCGCAGGGGACTGACGGCCGCAAATATCCCTGGGGAAAGGAGTTTGATTCAACCCGATGCAATTACGGTGGAAGCTCCACAGCGCCCGTGGATGCATACCCGTCCGGAGCGAGTCCTTTCGGCGTTATGGATATGGTGGGAAACGTCTGGCAGCTTACCGGCGACGTGTATAATAACGGGACCTTCAATTTCATCATGATGCGGGGAGGGAGCTACTACAATCCCACCTCCAGCTGGTGGTATGTGCGCGGCGGTCCGCAACCGGTCGATAACCCCCAGATCCTCCTGCTGGTGGCACCGGGCTTCGACCGGTGCGCCACGGTGGGATTTCGTTGCGTGAAAGACGCCACGCGGTAGTCCTGTAGTATCCACCCTGCCGCGGCCTGGCTTCCGCCGGGAGGTGGACGCGTACGAAAGATCTCAGACCGGCGAGCCGACAGGTGGCGCGATCCGGGCTCGACGCTGGTTCCAACATCATTCGCAAAGGGTTTCCCGATGAGACGACGAATCACCTTCACTGCCCTGTTTCTTGTTGGCCTGTGCTGCGGTGTATATGCACAGCAGTCGCTTGAGAATCTCCTCTCTCCTGCGAACCTTCCTCAGCTCAAAGAGGGGCGGTTGCTTCAACTCTCAAGTGGGGATACGACGGGAGGAAACAGCGACTTCGTGGCAATCAGGCCCGGAGAAACTGCAGTCATCGCCGACATCCGGGGCCCGGGCGTCATCGTGGGGATGTGGTTCACCATCATGTCTTCGGACAAACACTTCTTGCGGCGCATCCTTCTGCGCGCCTACTGGGACGATGAGAAGCTGCCGTCCGTGGAAGTCCCCGTCGGCGATTTCTTCGGGACGGGTTTCGCGTACAAACACTACCTCACCCCCTTCCTGGGCATGTCCAGCGGCGGATACTACTGTTACTTCCCCATGCCGTTCGCAAAAGCCGCCCGGTTGGAAATCGTCAACGAAACCGGCCAGGAAGTGCAGTCCTTCTACTATCATATCAATTACCGGCAACTGACGCAGCCCCCGGCGCCTGATATCGCGTATTTTCACGCAAGCTGGCGTAGAGAGCCGCGCACCGCTCCCGGAAAGCCGTACCTGATTCTCGACGCGAGGGGACGGGGCCATCTCGTGGGCGTGAACATGAACATGCAGGGGTACGACAACGGGATGCAGTATCTGGAAGGGGATGAACTGGTCTATGTGGACGGCGAGAAGATTCCTTCCCTGCGGGGAACCGGTACCGAGGATTACTTCAAGGGAGGATGGTATTTCAACAAAGGGGAATTCGCCGCGCCCTACCATGGGCTCATTCTGAAGGACGACACGCTGGACCGGATCGCCGCATATCGATTTCACATACCTGATGCGGTCTCGTTCAACTCCTCTCTGAAGTTCACGATCGAACATGGGGACCAGAACGCGGAAATTGCGGATTACAGCAGCACTGCGTACTGGTATCAACTTGAACCCCACGCGCCGTTCCCACCGATGCTCCCTCCAGGTGCGCGGATTCCTCTCAGGGTCGTTGTGCCGGGAAGGGGCATCGAGGCCGAAGATATGGTACCTCAGGATCCCGGCCTGATGACTACAATCGAGGACATGACTCCCTTCGGGGCGGAGTGGAGCGGTATGAAACAGTTGAAGATCGACTTTGCCAGAGCCGGGGATGGCCGGGAGCTCTCGTTCCGCGTCGAGGAGGAAGCATATGATATTGCGATGTACGTCACCCAAGGCCCCGGGTACGGCAGGATCCGGGTTTCGCAGAGTGGACGGCCGATTGCCACATACGACGGATACGCACAGGAGATTCTGCCGGGCGGCAAGGTGCTTCTCAAGGACGTGAAGGCGGTGGACGGGCTTGTCCGGCTCGAGGTGAATGCCGAGGGCAAGCATGATCGCGCAACCGGTTTCGCCGCCGGCATCGACGCACTCATCCTTGAGCCCCATCGTTCGTTCATTCCCGAATGGCAGCTGATCGGCCCCTTCGACAACCCGCGCGATCAGAACCTACGGCGTCTCGGCCTCGATGCGGTGTACCCTCCTGAAAAGGAGATCGACTTCACGAAAACCTATCCAGGCGTGGACAAGCAGCCGGTGCAGTGGACCCTCACGAAGACGCCGCCCAAAGGAAGAATCGATCTCTATCAGTTCGACCCGTACGAGATGGTGGTGGTGTATGCGCATACGTACGTCTATTCGCCAAAAGACCAGACTCTGCCATTTCTGCTGGGGACTGACGACGGGGTCAAGGTGTTCCTGAACGGGAAGCCGATCCACGAAGTTCTCGCCGTCCGGGTAGTGCGGGTTGATCAGGATCGCATCCCGCTGGCACTCAAGAAAGGATGGAACTCGCTCCTTCTTAAGATCGAGAACAACTACGGGGGATACAATTTCTATGCACGGATTCTCGACCCCGGCCACACCATCCGGTTCAACGCCCTGCGCCCGGAATGAAAGGAAGAGTCGCGATGCGGATCAACTATGTTGCGGTAGTCCTGGCATACCTTGCCGTTGCCTGCCCGTCGCCGGGGCAGGTCGTGGTCCGTGACGCATACCTGCGCCTGAGCGCGGGTGCGACCGATCCGTTGGTTACAACGTATGCGGCCTCTCTGGACCGCTCCAGGTTTTTCGCCGACAAGGCGTATTTCATGGAATACTTCACTCCCGACAAACCGATCACGTACAGCAGTCAGTACGCCGGTGACATGGCGGTGGTCTGGAAATTCAACAACATGGTGATCAGCAAGACGCGCGAATTCGCGCGTGCGCCGGTCGTTGTGGCTTCCTTCCCCGATATGGCCGTGCTCGAATATGCACCCTTCACCGGCATGGAGGTGCAGGAGGTGTTTTGCGTATACAGTTCCGGGTCGGCCATCATACAGCTCCACATGGAAAACAAAGGAACTGTCCCCCTTACCATGATGGTGTACCCGCTGGTTCACCTTCCGAACGACTCGCTCCGTGTGCATCGCTACGACCCGGACATGGGAGGATATGTCTTTTCCCACCATGAACCTCTCGTCCGGCTTCACAGCAACCTGTACAAGGATCGCGGTTACCCGACCGACTTCCGCAACGTGCTTGCGGCTGCGCCCGGGCCTGACAGTTACGGCGCATACGACGCGTGTTCTCTGGACGATTTCTATTTTGCCATCAAGCGTCTGAGCAAGGTGCACGAAAACGTCGCCGCGATGAACGAGCATGCGGAAGGGCCGGCGGAAATCGTGTCATTGCAGAAGAACATATCGCTGCGTCCGGGAGAAAAGGCCACGGTACGGTTCATCAGGAGTCTCCAGGATGCCCGGGAGCCCGAAGCGAGCTTGCGCACAGAACTCCTCGGCGCGCAGCAGGCGGACATGCAGGGCTGCCTGGATGACAACGTGGCGCTCTTCCGCTCCGTCCCTCGCGTGAAGTTCAAGAACGCGAGCGAGAAACTCGTGTACATCGGCGCGCTGAACCTGGTCCGGCAGTGCATGCTGCCCCCGACAGGCCAGACCCGGCACAACTTCTATGTTTTTTCCCGCAATCCGGTCTGGGGATGGGGTCATGGACATCAGGTCATGCACGAATCGCTCTCCATGATACCGTACGTCTATCTCGATGCACGGTCCGCGGAGGAGTCGCAGCGGGTATACATGGAGCAGCAATACGAAGACGGGCTCATCGCATACCGGCATGGACCCCGGGGCCCGCAGGTGTACCCGCATGAGGGGGTCCCAACGACGTCCGCGCCGTTTTTCACCTGGACCAACTGGGAGATGTACGCGGTCACCAAGAACAAGGTCTTTCTGCGTGACGCCTACGACGCCGGCGCGCGCTACATCCGCTACATGGAAACAGAGAGGGATGCGGACAAGGACGGTATGCATGAGTGGGGGCCGTATGGCATTATCGAGAATGTCCGGGACGGATGGAACGTGGTGTTTCAACTCTTTTCAGAAGGAGAGGACGAGGGGCGGGACAT
>JADLEA010000506.1 GCA_020846365.1 Bacteroidota bacterium | reverse complement strand
GTGCGGATCTGGGAAGGCCGTCGATGAGGGAGAGTTCGCCAAAAAAGTCGCCCGGATGCAGAACAGCCAGCAACGATTCGACACCGAATTTCGTATATTTCTTTATCCGTACGCGGCCTTCGCACAGGAGATACAATTCCCTCCCCTTCGAGTACTCGTCAAAGATAAGATCGCCAGAGGGGATGGTGCGGCGGGAAAAATGCGACAGACTTCGCAGGATGATGCGCGGCTCGACTCCGCGAAAAAGAATGTTCTGCTTGAGCGCGTCGAGGATGATTGCGGACGCTTTTGCCGACAACTTCAGAGGCGCTCTGGCTGAAGGACGCGTGCTGGGCTGACGCTTCGGCTTGGCTTTGGGCGCTCGGGCGGGTCGTGGTTTCTTTTTCATTGAACGGTCGAAATGACGAGCGGCAGACACGAGAAAACTATTAAAAAATGATAGCCAAAAGCACTGCCAGAGTCAAGTTGAACTGACACCCTCCCGAAGGATCTCACCGATGGATGATGCACCGTTACTCCAAACGTTCGAACTCAGCAAGCGCTACAGAAAGCGATGGGCCGTTCGCGACCTGAACCTGACGGTCCGGCGTGGCGAAGTTTTTGGCTTTCTCGGGCCCAATGGAGCAGGAAAGAGCACAACCATCCGCATGCTTCTCAGCCTCATCAAACCCACCGCCGGCCGCGTTGAGCTGTTCGCGAAACCGCTCCACCGGAACCGGGCATCGACGCTGAGGCGGGTTGGCGGTCTCGTTGAACGTGCCGATTTCTACCTCTATCTTAGCGCCCGCCGCAACCTGGAGATCGTGGCAGCACTCAGAGGCGATGGCTCGGGAAACGACATCGATCGCGTCCTGGATCTTGTCGGGCTTCTGCCGCGGGCCGATGAAAAGGTCAAGACGTATTCCCATGGCATGAAACAACGCCTCGGCATTGCCCAGGCATTGCTGGGCAAGCCGGAGCTTGTGATCCTGGATGAGCCAACGTCGGGACTGGACCCGCAGGGAATAAAGGAGGTCCGCGAGCTGATCCAGCGGTTGTCAGGGTCCGGTGCCATCACGGTCTTTCTCTCGTCCCACCTCCTCAGCGAGATCGAGCAGACGGCGACAAGCATGGCCATCATCAACCAGGGGAAACTCATCGTTCAGGGGCGCGTTACCGAACTGCTGAACGCGGGTCCCGGCATGATCCGGTTCGAAGCGCGCCCGTTGGACCGCGCGCTGGAAATCCTCAAGGCCTCGCCGCTCGTTGCGGGTGCGGTCATGGCAGCGCCACATATCGAGTGCACCGCGCGGCGCGAGTCCGCTCCGTTGCTCACGCGTCTCCTGGTGGAATCGGGCATCGATGTCCATGCTGTCGTTCCCCGCCGGACACTGGAAGAGTACTTCCTCGCGATCACGGAAGGGGCCTCGGATGTGTACATCCCGGATCTTTCCAGTCCGGCTCCCGGGCCATGGGAGGCACGCGCATGAAGACCATTCTGGGCAACGAAATCCTCAAGACCTCGCTGAAATGGCGGTCCTATATCTCCTTCATTACCATCGCCGCAATCATTCCTCTGCTGGATATCGGGCTCTATCTGGAACAGGGGGGATGGGCGCGGTCGATCACGAGAGGACTCTCTCAGGATTTTCTTGTGATGGGGAATATTAAGAACGGGTACTTCATCACCTACTTCATCATGAACGCCCTGTGGATTCACATTCCGTTCCTGATCACGCTCGGCGCGGGAGACCAGCTGGCGGGCGAAGCCACAGGAGGGACATTCCGGATTCTGTTGACGCGTCCCGCATCCCGTTCGTACATTCTGTCCGCCAAGTATCTCACGGCGCTGTTGTACACCGCCGCCCTTGTGTTGTTCATGGGAGCCCTCTCCCTTGGCCTCGGCGCGCTGGTGTTCGGAACGGGTGATCTGCTGGTGCCGGGGGCCAAGATGCTGATCATCCATGCGGAGGATGATGTGTTGTGGCGGATGGGCCTGGCCTTTGCGCTCGCGACATGGGGGATGTGGACTGTGGCATCGCTCGCGTTTCTCTTTTCGTCGCTGGTGGAGAACGGCATCGGACCGATCATAGGTACCATGGTCGTGATCATTGTTTCGTACATCATCGGGAACGTGCCGGTGGACCTGTTTGCCTCGATCAAGCCGTACCTGTTCACGTCGTACCTTGATTTGTGGTCGAAGGTGTTCGAGGATCCTGTGCCCTGGGACGCGGTGCTGCGCTCCGTGCTCGCCCTCGGCGCGTTCAGCATTGGTTTTTACGCGGTAACTTGGTATATTTTTCTCAGGAAAGACGTGTTGAGCTGATCACGTTGCGTTGTTCCGGATTCTCGCCAAAGCATCGACAACACACCGCATTCAGGTGTACTCTTCTGATAGAGAGCCTCCGGTCGAATGCGAAAGCCGGCGGGTTGCCTCAACGTACCTTCTGGAGCTATCATGAATCTCCCCCTGATTCAACGCGCGCTCAGAGAAAAAAAGATTGACGGTTGGCTGCTCTACGACTTCCGCAACCGGGATTATCTCGCCTACCGGGTGCTGGGACTGGACTTCGAGAAGATGAGCAGCCGGCGATGGTACTACTACATCCCGGCAAAAGGAGAGCCGCGGAAGCTCGTGTCGGCGGTCGAAAAAGCCCGGCTGGATG
>JADLEA010000505.1 GCA_020846365.1 Bacteroidota bacterium | reverse complement strand
TTCCCAGTCCACGGCGCCGAAGTGCAGCAGGACGCGCTTGGTTTTCCACGCTGAGGGAAGCGCAAACGTGCGGCGGTACCAGAGCCGTTCTGTCCGCGTCATCACGCCTGAGAGCGCCGATTCGACAGGATACGGCACCAGAATTGTCTTCCCGAGCGCCTTGCCGAACGGTGGGGTGTTCAGATCTGCGGGGGTGTCGTACTCCCAGAGCCCGTTCAGATTCAGCCATTCGGTCCTCACCATCTGCGGCCGTGGATACTCCGGCAACGGCTTTTGTGGATTGACATCAGCTGACCATTGGGTGAGGAGCGGGGCCGACCCGGGTATTGACCATTGCGGCCCGGCAGGACTCGCCTGCGCGGAGAGCAGGAGCAGGAAAGCAGAGAGGTGCAGCGGAAGCAACACGCGTCGACGCATGGGAGTACTTTCGAATGTGCTGAGATGGGGTGAATCGTTGAGGTAAAATACGACACGAAGCATGAGGAAGCAACTTGCCTTTCCTCAGGTTGTTCGGTATACTATGTATCAACGCTGACACTGGAACGCAATGCCCCACGAACTCTACGCCCTCCTGGGCACCGCTGCATCCCTTGGATTCCTGCATACGCTTGTAGGTCCTGATCACTACATCCCGTTTATCGCGATGGCCCGCGCAGGGAAGTGGTCGAGGACAAAGACCGTGCTGATAACGATCATGTCAGGCCTGGGCCACGTGGGGAGTTCTGTACTGATCGGCGCGATCGGCATCGCGTTTGGCAGCGCCCTGGCACATCTGGAGTGGGTGGAGTCTGTACGAGGCGACGTTGCCGCTTGGCTCCTGGTGGCTTTCGGTCTCACCTACATGGTCTGGGGTATCCGCAGAGCGCTCCGGTCCACTCCGCACACGCACAGCCATACGCACGCCGACGGTGAGGTCCATGTTCACACGCACACCCATGACACTGCTCATGCCCATCCGCACGTGCATGATTCCTCAGCACGCATAACACCATGGGTGATTTTCAGTATATTCGTTTTCGGTCCCTGCGAGCCGCTTATACCGCTTCTGATGTATCCTGCAGCCGTGCATTCCACCGCGGGCGTCGCGCTCGTGGCGGTGGTCTTTGCAGCGGCAACCATCGTCACGATGCTCTCCATGGTTCTTCTGGGTCTGGCAGGAATTGAGCTCCTCCCCTTTTCCCGGTTTGAGCGCTACATGCACGCCATGGCCGGCGGGATCATTGCGTTTTCCGGCTTCGGTATACTTTTTCTCGGGTTCTGACCCGGCCTCCTGACCCTCAGCGCTTGCGCACGATTTGTCGACCGGCCTGCCGGAGTTCCCCGACGTGCATCTCCTATCGTGCGTGTATCACTCCCAGATACACCCAATCCACACGCAACGAGTTCATGGCATGAATGCTTATGGAGTTCGATTCCTTCAACTGCAATGGATCGATGGCGAACTCCACCGTCTTTGTGACATCGGGCATCTTTCTGAATATCTTTTCGGGAAAGATCTGTGGTGACGCTGGTTGCACTCCCTGCTGAAGCGTAGTGCCATTGAACACGAGGCGGAGATCGGTCGGGGAGATGGCTTCACTGCATTCGATCCTCAACACCACGGAATCCGGCTTCACCGGCTCGTGTACTCGCACAGAGAGTGTTTGAAGTTCCGCCTTCCTGAGAGTCAGAGGCAATTGCGATTTCAGGCTGATCCCGGGGACAGGAAACCAGGGAACGGCGAGCGTGTACAGTTTGTCTTTGCCATCGAGCGCCTTCGGGTCAGCCAGCTCCGCCAGAACTTTGGTGTCCATTTCGAGCCCGGCGTCCCACGCCGTGAACTGATTGAAGAGATAGATCCCGTCCGCTCCGGCCTCATACAGAAGGGCTGCGGCGGCGCGCTTCTCCGGCCGGGTCATCTGCCTGTCGCCGATCGTGAATTCAAGGCCCGCGTATACCGGAACTGCACCGCACACTGCTTTGAACTCCTGCACGGGTATGTCCGTCTCTGTCGAGAGGAACGGAGCAACGGTGAGGAAGTCGATGAGCCCCCGCGTGGACCACGAGGCCGGATCGGCTGCCATGTGGGCACACGCGCGCAGCGAGGATGGCACGCGCACGCCGAGCAGGATGGGATGTCCCCGTACAGCGGCCACGCTGTCCGTCATCGACCTCACGCGCGCAACAAAGCCGGTGAGGATGTCCGCAAAGAAGCTCATGGAATCGGGGCGAAGCGGGAAATAGTGCGGGAACCGCATGAAGTCGAGTTCTAGCCCTTCAATGTCGTATCGGCCCACCGTCTCCTTCAACAAGTTGTAGAAATACTCCCGGACTTCCGGCACTGCGTAGTTGAGCGCTTCCTTCCCCCATCCATCGTAACCGCCGACCCGCCACTCAGGATGTGCTTTCCAGAACTCTCCCAGCAGCGGACTCTCCGGCTTGTCCACGTCGTGCAATTCGTTCATCCGAAATGAGAGAAAAGCCCCCATCCCCCGGAGGCGGGCGCGGTCCATAACCACGCCCACCGGATCGAGGGAATCCCGGACGAGGCGCTCAAGGTTGTCGCTCATCCGTCTGCCGTACTGATTCCATCCGCCCGTTGCGTTGGGCGGAGGGCTCTCCCAGTGATACATCGACTCGACGGAGCTTGGATATCCGGGATTCTGACCCGGGTTCACGTTGTGAAGGAATGTGGACACGCCAGTACCGGCGAGCGGGTCAATCCGCTGGTACGCTCTCCGAAGTGTCAGCGTGTCAAACGCCATCAGAATATTGGAGCCATCGTTGTTGTAGATAAGCCGGCCAGGCGCCGGACGTGGGGGCAGAATGTCGCCGACCGGAGTTGCGGAGACTGCTGCAGAAAGATCGAAGGGCTTGAACCCGAGGGCGAGCGCCGGGGATTCCGGTTTGAGCCGATAATCATCCGATGCCGGATCCATGAACAGCGGATCTCCGACGCGGGAGTGTGCATCGAAACCCAGGGCCTGCCATTCAGCAAAGGTCAGTGAGTCTGCCCGGAACTCCCCTTTCATCGGCCAGTAGAGGTTTCTGTCGAACACCAGGTCCCCGTCACGGAGGTTGCCGTAGAAGAGTTTGTCTCCGCTCCAGAGGACAATGTTGTTTTCGAAGGCGAAGCTCGTGTGAGGTTCCACCCGGTCTCTGCGGATCTGGTATTCTTTGCCAAACGCGAGGATATTATTCCGGAAGATGTTCTCTTTTCCGTAGTGCTGATGAAAGCCGCCGTGCAGGGTCCGGTACACGAGGTTATTTTCGGCGAGGGCGCCGGTGCTTCCTTCATCGAAATAGATCCCCCACCCTCCGTACACCCGTGCAGCGATATCGTGAAAGATGTTTCTTCGTATGATCGTCCCACGTTGATATCCCAGCGTGTAGATCCCACCAAGATCGCTCAGAATCGGGCCGTCGCCGTCGGACAGGACACCGATATGGTGTACATGATTCAGTTCCACCAGGTTGCCGTATCCCTGTCCCTGGCCGTATCCCCAGGTCCACCCGATGGAGATGCCTGTGTAGAAGAAGTCATGGATGTGGTTATGGACGATGCGGTTGCGGGGGCTCTGCCCGATCCACACACCGATAGCGCTGTGGAAGATCTGTCCGCCGCCGTGGATGTGGTTGTCCAGGATGCGATTGCGGCTGGTCAGGAGACCGGCATCGTTTTCGATCGACTTGATGCCGATGAAGACGCCGCCGGCGCCGAGGTCCATCAACTCGCATTCCTGAATTGTATTGTCTGTGCATGCGGCGCCCATCGCGATAGCATAGGTGCCGACGTGGGCTACCGTGCAGTTCAGGAACGTGCCGAATCGCATTCCCTCGCATGAGATTGCGGCCGGAACGCCGGTCGCCGCCTGATTGAACCCGCCTGCGTCAGGATTGCGGGAGTCTGTCGAGTAGCCCTTCGGGAAGAACCATTCGGCGTGACTGAAGGTGATCCCCCGGAATTGGAGGTGCTCCACCCAACGGTTCCTTCCGGGGTCGCCATGAACGAGAAGGATCTGCGTGAGGAGTGGCACAACCGCGTCAAGAGTCTTGATGGATTCGCCCGGAAGAGGATAGTAGAAGAGCCGGCCGCGTTTGGCATCCAGCCACCACTCGCCCGGGGTGTCGAATGCACCGCGGGCATGGAGAACGTAGTACAGGTCGCCGGGGTCGGTGCGGAAGACCGTCCGCCTGGAGAAGCGGAAGAGTGATTCCCCGGGGCTGTACGATGTGATCGGAAGATGTGATTCCACCCACCGGGTGGTTGCGACAACATGTCCGCCGGAGAAGTCCATCTCCCGTGGGATGTCGCCCGGCTTGATGGCGAAGGAGGTTTGGCCATCCATCCATTCTGTCGCTGGTTTGACGTCCGGGACTGATGCCACAGCCAGATATCCCTTGTTGGGATGTCGGGCCGGGTTGCGTCGTGCGCCGTTGATCCAGAGTTCCTGGACACGGGGCCTTGCCATGCGCACCGATTGAGGCAGCGGAGCGGTCCACACTCGTTTCCCGTCAAAGGTAGAGGGCCTCCAGCCAGAGACTCTGACTCCCCCGCTGACCACCGGCCGCTCGTGAGCAAAGGCGGCGTAGAGTGTAGGAGACTGTGGTGTACCGCCATCTTCGAGACCCAGTTCGATCGGCCGGTCGATGTGATAACGTCCTTCATGCAGGAACACCCGGACGGTATCGGTGAGATTTGGGTTGGAGCGCCGCAGGGATCGGACCGCATCGCGCGCACGGGAGATCGTTTTGAACGGTTTGTCGAGGCTCCCTGGACTTCTGTCGTTTCCGACCGGAGAGACATGAAACTCATGGGAAGCAGCGTGAGCCGCCGGAGGCAGCGTCATCACCACGCAAATGCAGATGGTGCGGATGAGCATGCGGAACTGCAGAAGCTGACGTGTTACAGAGAGCGCCGACCAGGGGAAAGGCAGGTTTTTCATGAGTGACCTTCGGGGGTGTGACAATAAATGTAGGCAGTACCCACTGGTGAATCAAGCGGATCAACACATACTCAGCACATTGATCATCCGCGTCAGCGCGTTCTGGTTCCTTGGCAACGGGGCATCTTGGCTTCCCGGCACATCGGAAGGACCACGGACCTAGAGAAGCGTCCCCGCGAGCACGATCGAACCGACCGTGAAATAGATCACGAGCCCAGTCACATCAACCAGCGTTGCGACGAATGGAGCAGAGGAGGCTGCCGGATCCGCTCCGAATGATTTCAACAGGAAGGGAAGCATGGATCCCGAAAGAGTCCCCCAGGTCACCACCCCCACCAGGCTCAGCGACACGGTGGTAGCGACGAGGAACCAGTGCTCCCCATAGATCGGCGAGAATGCCGACCAGATGGCAATTCTCAGAAATCCGATCCCGCCGAGTATTGCACCGAGCACGACCCCCGAGAGCAATTCACGGCTCATCACTCTCCACCAATCGGACAGCGTTATTTCCTGCAGCGCCATGGCCCGGATGATCAGGGTAGCTGCCTGTGAGCCTGAGTTTCCGCCGCTGGAGATGATGAGCGGAACGAAGAGCGCAAGGACTACCGCACGCGCGATTTCACTTTCGAAGAACCCCATCGCAGTCGCCGTCAGCATTTCGCCGACGAAGAGGATCACCAGCCAGCCGGCACGTTTCCACACGAGCGTTAAGAGAGGAGTTGCCTGGTAGGGTGTCTCCACGGCTTCGAGGCCGCCGAACTTGTGGATGTCCTCGGTGGTTTCTTCCTGTGCCACAGCGAGTGCATCATCGACGGTGACTATGCCAATCAGTACCCTGTCGGCATCGACCACCGGCAGGGCCACTCTATCGAAATGGCGGAACATCTGAATTGCGGCCTCCCGGTCGTCGGTCACGTTCAGGGAAGCCACCTTGCCGTCAAGGAGCGACCCGATCGTGGCGTCGGGAGCAGCAAGCAGCAGTTCCCTCAACCGCAGGTCGTCGAGCAGAAGACCCCGCGAATCGACAATATAGATCACGTCGAACGTCTCACTATCCCGGCCGTGGAGGCGGAGGCTTTCGAGCACGGCAGCGACAGACATTGAGGGGCTGGCAGCCAGATAGTCTGGCGTCATCAGTCGTCCAATGCTGTCTTCCGGGTAGCCAAGCAGAGCTTGTGCGACGCGGCGTTCGTCGGGAGATAGTTGGTTGACCAATTCGCGCGCCACGGTACCGGGGAGGTCTTCAAGGAGTGAGGTACGATCGTCGGGAGGCATGTCATTGAGGAGGGTGACCACCTCCTGCTGTGCGAGCTCCCTCAGCAGAGCCCGTTGCGTCGGCACATCCAGGTACGCAAACGTTTCCATGGCGGTTTGTTTCGAGAGCAGGCGGAAGATCAGCGCGCGGTGGTTCGAGGAGATGTCGTTGATGACTTCCACAATGTCCGGCACGAGCATGTCGTTCAAAACTGCTTGCAGACCTGCAAAGTCGCGCGTTGTGATGAACGCTTCGAGTTCAGGTTGGATGATTTTGCCGATCATATGGTCACCGTGCTTGTGCAGCGTGCGTTGCCCGACCGATGCCGTTCCAACAGATTTCTTGAACGCTTCATCGCGTCGTTCCTGAGTAGAGGGCGCATTGAGGAGGGCCTCGCAATCTGGAATCGACAGCGCAAGATCGGGGAGCCAATCGGAAAAAGCAAGGCAAGGAATTGCAGGCGGCAATTGACAATAAATAGTCCATTGTGTATATTT
>JADLEA010000560.1 GCA_020846365.1 Bacteroidota bacterium | reverse complement strand
ATTGACGGGCGGTTGGATGAGAAGGCGTGGAGCGAAGCGGCGTGGACTGATGAGTTTACGGACATCGAGGGGGATCTCCGGCCGGCCCCGCGGTATCGTACGAAGGCAAAGATGCTCTGGACCGATGAGTTTTTCATCATCGGCGCCGTACTCTCCGAGCCGCATATCTGGGGGACGCTCGTCAAACGCGACACGGTCATCTTCTATGACAACGACTTCGAAGTCTTTATTGATCCCGACGGAGACAATCACGAATATTACGAATTCGAGATGAACGCCCTCAATACCGTGTGGGACCTTTTTCTTCCCAAGCCGTATCGGGACAAAGGCAGCGCGGTTGACGGCTGGAATATTCACGGCTTGAAAACCGCAGTCAGCATTCACGGTACGCTGAACGACCCCCGGGATATTGACAGCAGTTGGACCGTGGAGATCGCAATGCCGTGGAGCGCTCTTGGCGAGTACGCACACAAGCAGGTTCCGCCTGCGGAAGGGGACCACTGGCGCGTAAACTTCTCGAGAGTCGAATGGACAACGACAGTGGAGGCGGGGAAGTATGTGAAGGTAAAGGGCCGTCCTGAGGACAACTGGGTCTGGTCTCCGCAGTGGGCGATAGACATGCATCGCCCGGAGCTGTGGGGGTATGTCCATTTCACCCGGAAGCCGGCGGGGAGCGTGACGGCCGCAACCGATTCCACGTGGGACGCCCGTGTCGCGCTGCTGCGGGTTTACCACGCGCAGAAAGCGTTCTTCGGAAAGCACGAGCGCTGGGCGGAGACTCTGACGGATTTGGGGATCGAACACATAGCGCTTCCTTCCGGCGTCACCGTGCCCGTGATTCAGCTCACGAGCGATGGGTTCGTCTGTTCTGTGGAGGACGAGAGTGCGGACGGAGAGCGACATACGTGGTATATTCGTCAGGACTCAAAGCTTTCGAGAGAATGAATTCTGGTTCCTTGCTTCTCAAAGAGGCCCCCCTTACCTTTGTGCAGCATTCTGTGCGGCTCGACGGCAATGTGCGAATGAAGATCTGATCGAACAAGCAAGGAAGGGAACCCAGTCATGCATCCGGAACAAACGGAAACACAGCCGGATATCGATCGCCGCGAATTCATGACGATGGTAGGGAAGGGCGTGGGCCTGGCGGCTCTCACCTCAGCCACGGTCGCGGGCCTTCATCAACAGCTCCAGGCCGCGACCCGGCGCATCGCACACCTTTCTCCCACCGACGCAGCCGCGCAGGAGGATTTCTGGTTCGAAATCCAGCAGGCTTTTACGAGCACCAGAAGCCTGATCAACCTCAACAACGGAGGAGTCTCTCCTTCACCGCGGATTGTCACGGAAGCGTTCGTCCGGTACACGTGGGAGCAGGAGAATGCGCCCGCCTACACGATGTGGCAGATCCTCGAACCCCAGAGCGAAAACGTCAGGGCAGGTCTCGCTGGGCTTTTCGGATCTGACCCCGAGGAAATTGCGATCGTGCGGAACGCCTCCGAAGGATTGGAGAACTGCCTCTTTGGCATCGACCTCAAACCGGGAGATGAGATCCTCACAACGACGCAGGACTATCCGCGCATGCTTACCACGATCCGGCAGCGCGCGCTCCGCGAGGGGATCGTGTTGAAACAGGTCAAATATCCCACACCGCCCAAAAGCCTCCAGCACATCACGGATGCCTTCGAACAGGGGATTACGTCACGTACCCGGGTTATACTGGTCTCGCATGTGGTGTTCCTTACCGGACAGATCACCCCTGTCCGCGAGATATGCGAGCTGGCGCGCAGCAGGAACATCGAGTGCATCGTCGACGGAGCCCATTCGTTCGCGCACCTGGACTTCACCGGGAAAGACCTCAGGTGCGACTATTTCGCCACGAGCCTGCACAAATGGTTGTATGCCCCGAAAGGCACAGGAATGCTCTTCGTGAAGCGGGAGAAGATCGAGCGCATATGGCCCTTGATGGCTGCCGAAAAGAAGCAATACGCAGATATCCGGAAGTTCGAAGAGATCGGGACGCATTCGGCTGCCATGCGGCTTGCCATCGGGGAAGCGATTCTCTTTCACCATGGCATCGGTGGCAAGCGGAAGGAAGAACGCCTCCGGTACTTGCGAAACTACTGGGCGACCCGGCTCCAGAACCTGCCCAACGTGCGTTTCCATACCTCCTTCGACGCGGACCAATCCTGCGGTATTGCACTCGTGGAAATCCCGGGCGTCGATCCCGAAGCGATCTCCCGCT
>JADLEA010000504.1 GCA_020846365.1 Bacteroidota bacterium | reverse complement strand
CGACGGCTCATATACCGTATCAGCAAATGGAAGGTATTCCAGAGAGCGTTGCTGCGGCGAGCCCCCCGTTGCAGTCGCCCCGTTGTCAATCCCAACAAGAATGATCTCTGGAATCTTCCGCTCCCTCATCAGACGAAGTGCGGTCGCCGGAGCATTCCAGAGAGTAGATTTGAAGACCGCGAACCCGTCGTTGAGATAGAACACCGGATATCGCGTCTCCCGATGCTCAACCGAATCATACGACGGCGGGAGAGCCACGCGAATCTCTCTCCGGTTACCGAAAACCTTGCTCTCAAGGGAAAAGGATTCAATGCGCGGTGAGGTGGTGTCTGCTTCCTGTGCAAGAACAACACCGATCGAGAGCGATGCGAGAGTCAGGAGCGTTACTTGCCTACTCATGCCCAATCGGATTGCCTCTCCTTTCTGAGTCATCATGGTATTGACCGGCGGGCGATCCTACTCCCACGACTGAAGCTCAATGATGTTTCCCTCCGGATCCCGCACGTAACACCACGTCACCGCAGCTCCCGTGGCAACACGAAGAGTCACGACTTCACCAACAGCCGTTCCCCCTGCCGCCAGAACAGCTTCACGGGCCGCGGGTACGCTGTTCACCACGAACGCAATGTGGCCGTATCCGGGCCTGTTGACCGCAGGGAACGGCCCGTGCTCAAGGATCGAATACGTGTAGATTTCCAGCGTCGGCCCGTCTTCCCCACCACCGGGCAGTCTCAGGTGTACACCGTGCAACTCCGAGCCGGTTACTCCCGTCCCCCGCTCAAGCTCTCTCCCCGCATAATGCCGTTCCGGTGGTACGGGGGTACATCCGAACACATCCCGATAGAACCGGGAGAGCTTCTGCCAGTCACGCGCAATGAGATTTGTATGGACAAACCGCGCTTCAAGCGCCATAGAATGCAGCGCCTACTTGATGGCCCCCTTGATCTTCGTTACGACATCTTTGCCGTAGTAGTTGCAGACTCCCTTTTTGGCCTGGGGCTTAATGCCGAGTTCCTGAATCGCTTTCTTGACTTTTCCATCTGAAACGCCGAGGCTTTTCGCAATGTTGCCGGCGGTGAGGAGTCCGGTTGTGTCAGCAGCCATGATACGTTCTCCTTATGTGTGTCGTTCCATTGCCATGTATGCGTCTCGCACGGCTTCGGGTGTGTACGACCGTTCGAGCCGGCGGACGATGAAGTGCCCTCTTGCCATGTCCTGAAAGTGGTCGATAAAGACCAGGTTGATCAGCGCCCCTCCGACTGCACCAATCGCGGGAATTGCCTGTGCGGCCGCTTTCTCACTCACAGCGACTCCAAAGCGGCTCGCAATCTGGGAAATCAGACGGATCATGACCGGAGCTCCTTCCATCGCGAGGCCCCTTTCAGCTACATATTCCGCCGCTTCCGTAATCGTCTTGGCAAGCGCCGCCCGTATGGTGAAATAGCCGGTGTCTGTCGCATCATCCCTGGATGAGCGCCCTCCAAGCGCAAAGACTTCCAGGCATGCAATCTTTGCCGCAGGAGAACGCAAGTCCTCATTCTCGCTTCGCGCGATATCCGCTATGGATCGCAGCATGATCGTTGTGGAAACGGGACGTTCGACTGCGAGGGCCGGGAGTCCGACTGCCCCGCCGCCCGCCCCGGTTGCTGTGACCGCCATCTTGTGCCAGATGTTGCTCGAACGAGGTTGGGAGGTCTTGCCCAGCGTGGCCAGAGCGCTATCCAGGGCTGCCTCCAGGGCCTTCCGTGTCACGTCATTGATGGCTTCTGACCACCTCTCGGGAAGCAGCTCCATCCCCTTTTCAATCGGCTTGCCGATAACGTTGGTGATTTTTGCCGCGAGCCCGGGGTTTTCCAGAATACGCTTGGCCGATTGCAGCGCGGCGATGTCTTCAAGGGTCATCTGCATATCCGGACCATGCTATTTGGCCTCGAACAGTCAGGCACGATGCGCGTCAGTCTTGCGTTTCGCCTGCTTATATGCCTTGGCGAAAATGCTCTGGAGAACTCTAACGTTGACATCATTGAGCGACTTGATATAGAGGCAGCCCTTGCCGGTTTTGTGCTTGCCCAACTTGGACAGCTCGCCCTCGATATGTTTCAGTCCGCACATCAGGTAGATGCTGATGTTTTCCTTCCTGGGCGAGAATCCAATGACAACAGTATCTCCCTCTCGTCCGCTTTCATACACATAGTGGTATGTCCCAAAGCCGACAATGGCACTTCCCCACATGACAGGATCGCATCGCGAGGCCTTCTGCATCATCTCGAGGATTACAAAGCAATCCTCCCGCACCTGCGTATCCCGGATCTTGTTCAAGAACGCGGTGACGCTGGTTCGTGTCGGCTTTGTTTTATTCTCTGCCATGGAAGTGTCCCTTTCGCACGGACTGGCTGTTTCTTGGTTGAGAGAGCATTACAGGGGTGACTGAATATCGCCGTGCGCTCATCGGGGCTTCTTCCCGACCCTCATTTCCGGGAGCCTCTCCCCTTTCGCAGAAAAGGCCACGAGTCTATCGAGCCGCTTCAGGCGGGTCTCTTCCTTCTTGGCACTTACAATCCACCAATTCACGACTTTCCGATAGGACGCCGCTTGCTCCTGAAAGTAGCTCCAGGCTTTCTTGTTCTTCTTTAGCAGCCGGCTGTACGGCTCGACCAGTTCCGGACTGCGCTGTTCGTACGAGTAGATGCCGGATCTGTTTTCGCGCCTGGCCTCATAGGCCGCGAGCCCGACAGGTTGCATCCGGCCTTCCTCAATCAGCGCCTGGGCACGCTTAATATTAATGCTGCTCCAGGTGCTGCCGGACCTCCGCGGCGTGAAGCGAATGGTGTACCTGCTCTCGTCGATGCTTCTGCGGATGCCGTCAATCCAGCCGAAGCAGAGTGCCTCATCTACT
>JADLEA010000503.1 GCA_020846365.1 Bacteroidota bacterium | reverse complement strand
GCGCAGCCGCATTGCGCGAGCCACGAGGTGTACAAAGCGATTCACGACGGGCACTCCCGCGGAGTCTTCAACGGAAAGATCTTTGTTCGCAAGGATGCGCAGAAGACCGACGCCCGGCAGACGAACAAGACGCTCCTGCTTTCTGATGATGCGTCCATGGACACGAAACCGCAACTGGAGATTTTTGCCGACGACGTGAAGTGCACGCACGGGGCTACCATCGGGCAGTTGGACGAGGATCAGGTGTTTTACCTCAGGACGCGGGGGATAGGGGAGGAGGCGGCGCGCGACATTCTCACCTTCGCCTTCGCGGCCGATGTGGTGGAACGCGTGCATGTCGAGACGCTACGGGTGCGGTTGGAAGACTTGCTTCACACGCGGCTGTTACAGGGCCGGATTCGCACGGTGGAATCATGACTCCTTCGGACACAGACACAGTAACCGAGCAGTTCCGCAAGATGGTCAGCATAGCCGGCTGCCGGCATCAGTTTCCGCTTCTCCGCCAGTATGTTAACGGCAAGCCGCTGGTATATTTTGACAATGCGGCGACGAGTCAGAAGCCGCAGGCGGTTATTGATGCGATGATGCGGTACTATCAGGAATCGAATTCCAACATTCACCGCGGCGTGCACTCCCTCAGCGAGCGTGCGACCCAATCGTACGAGGAGGTCCGCCACAAGGTGCGTGCGTTTCTGAATGCCAGGGATCACCGCGAGATCGTGTTCGTGCGCGGCGCCACTGAGGCGATCAACCTCGTGGCCCACTCGTTCGGTCGTCTGGCGCTGCGGGAAGGGGATGAAATCCTGATCTCGGGCATGGAACACCATTCGAACATTGTCCCGTGGCAGATCCTGTGTGAGGAACGTCATGCCCGCCTGCACGTCATCCCGATTACGGATGCCGGCGAGCTGGACCTGGAGGCCTTTCCGGCATTGCTGACCGAGAGAACCCGTATCCTTGCGATCACGCATGTTTCGAACGCCCTCGGCACGGTGAACCCCATCAAGCAGCTCATCGCCCAGGCGCACGCGAAGGGAATTCCCGTGCTCGTGGACGGTGCGCAAGCGGTCCCGCACATGCACGTGGACGTGCAGGATCTTGATTGCGATTTCTACGCATTCTCGGCGCACAAAATGTTCGGCCCGACCGGCGTGGGCGTGCTGTACGCCAAGAGCCGCTGGCTCGAAGAGATGCCTCCCTACCAGGGAGGCGGGGACATGATCAAATCGGTGACCTTCGAAAAGACGATCTACAATGATCCCCCGTACAAATTTGAGGCAGGGACTCCCAACATCGGCGGCTGCATTGGCCTGGGTGCGGCGCTGGACTATCTGAGGGAGCTCAATATGGATGCGATACGCCGGTTTGAGGATGATCTGCTGGCCTATGCGACCGCGCGGATCCTCACGGTGCCGGGCGTGCGCATCATCGGGACCGCGAGGGAGAAGGCGGGGGTGCTTTCCTTCGTCATGGAGGGGATCCACCCGCATGACATCGGTACGGTCCTGGATGTCGAGGGAGTTGCTATCCGCACCGGACACCACTGTGCACAGCCCGTCGTCCAGCGGTTTGGCCTCCCGGCTACTGCGCGCGCTTCGTTCGCGTTCTACAACACCAAAGAGGAGGTGGATGCCTTCATTAAGGCCCTGCACAAGGCCCGCGAGGTGCTCGGCTGATGACTGCCCTGAATGAGCTCTATCAACAGGTGATCCTGGATCACAACAAAGCTCCACGAAACTTCCGCAAAATGGAAGACGCCACCAAGCGCGTGGAAGGATACAACCCGCTCTGCGGCGACCATTTTACTGTGTATGTGAAAGTGGACGGGGACCGGATCGTGGATGTGAGCTTTGAGGGGGCCGGATGTGCCATTTCGAAGGCCTCGGCTTCGGTCATGAGCGCGATGGTGAAATCGCGTACGGTTGCTGAAGCAGAGGAACTTTTTGGGGAGTTTCATCGGTTAGTGAAGGGTGAGCTGCAGGGTGAAGAGGAGATTGAAAGATTGGGCAAGCTCGCGGCGTTCGCGGGTGTCAGCGAGTTCCCCGCGCGGGTCAAGTGCGCCAGCCTCGCATGGCACACGCTTCATGCCGCGCTGAGTTCCTCGGAACAGAGCGTCAGCACGGAATAACAGGCCAATGCATCTCTGAGACCATGGGTGACACGATCATCAGCACAGTTGAACAAAAACTGATTGAGGGACAGGCCATCGAGGCGATCCGCGGATGCTATGATCCCGAGATCCCGGTCAATATTTATGACCTGGGCCTTGTCTATGATGTCGCGGTGAACGAAACCGGCGAAGTCAGCGTCACCATGACCCTCACGTCTCCGCACTGTCCGGCCGCACAGTCGCTTCCCCGCGATGTCGAGCAGCGCGTCAAGCTCGTTCCCGGCGTGACGGGAGTGACCGTGAAGGTAGTCTGGGATCCCGCGTGGAATCCCAGCATGATGAGCGAAGCCGCCAAACTCGAATTGGGATTCTAAACGAACACAGAGGCACATGACCATGCACACGACTGCTTCCGCACCTCAGCCCATTGTGAACGACGACATCTCGCTCACGTCCAAGGCCGCAGATGAAGTGCGCCGGCTGATGACATCCAACAACATTCCCGAATCGCACGGGCTCCGGGTGAGTGTCAAGGGGGGCGGATGTTCGGGGCTTTCCTACGTGATGGGCTTTGACGAGCACCCGAAAGAAACGGACAGAGTGATGACGATTCAGGGATTACGTGTGTTTGTGGATCCCAAGAGCCTCTTCTACATCTCCGGAACCGTTCTGGATTTCAGTGACGGGCTCAACGGCAAAGGATTCGTCTTCAACAATCCACAGGCCCAGCGGACGTGTGGCTGCGGCAGCTCATTTGGAGTGTGATGGACCACTTGAAACCCATACACCGGCGTAGATTTGTGCAGGGCATGGCGGCAGCCGGCGCGCTCGTGCTTGTCCCGCGAGTACTCAGAGCAGAAACAGAAAAAACAACAGCAATCCCGTCTACCAAGGAGGCTACAAGCATGGCGTTCGAATGGAAATTCAACCCCCGGCCGTACAGCGACGAAGAGGCCAAGAAGCTTCTCGCGCCCGTCGTTGACGCCGAAACCACAGATTGGCACTACAACACGCATCACAAGGGATACGTCACGGCCTTGAACAACATCGAAAAGGCCCTGGAAACTGCAGACCGCGGCGGTGCAAACGGCAACTACAGCCAGATCGGCGAGTTGAAGCGCAGAACCACGTGGAATCATGCAGGGACGCTGCTCCACGATGTGTACTGGGAGGTGTTGGGCGGAGACGGGGATCCGAACAAGGGTCCCGAAGTGAAAGCCGCGATCGAGAAGGAATTCGGATCCTTCGACGCGTGGAAGGCGGACTTCAAAGCCACGGCGGTGTCGGCGAAGTTGAGCGGGTGGGGAGTGCTGACCTTCGACATGCTCTACTCGCGGCGTCTGCTCAATGTTCTGGTGGATGAGCACCACTATGGCGCGATCTGGGGCGGCATTCCGCTGATCCCGGTGGATGTGTTCGAGCACGCCTACTATCACAAAGACGGCCCGAAGCGGGCGGCGTACATCGACAATTTCATTGCGAACCTTCATTGGGGCCGCATCAACGAGCGGTACAAGAAGTACGCGAAGTAGCAATGCATGCCCTGAAGCATACATGGCAGGATGTTGCAGGGCTGGCGGACGAGTTGTGCGCAGCGTATCCGGCGACGGATCCGCTGCGCCTCAGTCCCGACGAACTCCGGCAGATGGTTCTCAACCTCCCGGGATTCTCCGATGCCCCCCGATCCGTTTCTCAGGATCAACTGGAGGCCATTCAGGCTGCCTGGTATGATGCCCGGGAAAACGTCTGACCATCATACGACTCGCCCTCCGGTTTTCCTCATGTACGCTGCAGTGTAACACCCGTTTGCGCTTGAAGTTCTTCCCATTTTTGGCTATACTTTTCTCACGCAGGGGGTAGCTATGAAGACGGATATGCTCCCCCTCTTTCCACTGCAGGTTGTCCTCTTTCCCCACGCAGCACTCCCACTCCACATATTCGAGGAGCGGTACCGGGCGCTGTTGCGCATGGTCATCAAGGAGTCTGTGGAGTTCGGCATCGTGCTGACGAAAGGAGAGGACCTGTCGGAGATTGGGTGCTCGGCCGCTGTCACCTCAGTCATGCAGATGTATGAGGATGGCCGGATGGACGTGCTGGTGGAAGGCCGCCGCCGGTTTCGTATACTGCAGGTGGATGACACCCGGGCGCAGTATCTGATGGGGAGCGTTGCGTATCTCGAGGATCGCGGGGAATTGCCTGACGCCGCCCGATTCGCCGAGACCGTGCAGATGTACAATCAGCTTGTCGAGCTGGTGTACGCGGGGAAGGTAAAGATGCTCGATCCGGAAACCGTTCTTCCCGATCTGTCGTTCGTGATGGCGCAGAAGGCAGGGATGGATTTGGACCAACGGCAGCAGCTGCTCGAGCTCGATACGGAAGAAGAGAGACTCGCGTTGTTGCGAGAATACCTGACGGCGGTCCTGCCACGCCTCAAGAAACTGGAAGAAGTTGACCGCATTATTCGCAGTGACGGATACCTATAGTCCATCTTTCTGGAGAAGCCGATGAACAAGAAGACACGGAATGCCCGCAAAAAGCACCGCAAAGCGACTGACCGGGCGAAGGCAAAGAGAAAAGCCCAATTGGCGAATAAGAAAACAGCGTAAGAGAACCAAGGTGATCTGAATGGTCACCTTCGGTGTTTATGGGCTTCCCGTCTTCCATTGTGCTCGGTCGTCGAGACTTTCCCTTTACCCGGACGTATCTCATGGGTATTGTGAACGTCACGCCAGATTCCTTCTCTGACGGTGGGCTGTACATTGACGCCGACAAGGCGATTGCGCATGCTCTCCGGCTCGTTGAAGAGGGCGCCGACATTCTGGATGTCGGCGGCGAGTCGAGCAGACCGAAAAGCACTGCCTACGGTCAGGGAGCCATGCCGGTTACGGCGGAAGAGGAACTGCAGCGGATCCTCCCCGTGATATCGGCGCTTGCGAGACTCACTGACGTGCCGCTTTCCGTTGACACGACCAAGTCGAAAGTTGCCCGGGAGGCGCTCGCCGCGGGGGCGAGCATCGTGAACGACATCAGCGGGTTCCGCATGGATCCGTCGCTTCCGGGAGTGATCGCCGCGGCAAACGCGGCCGCAGTGGTCATGCATATGCGGGGTACGCCACAGACCATGCAGCAGGACACGGAGTACGCCGATCTCTTCGGGGAAATCCGGGCGGCGCTGCAGGCCTCCGTTGCAGCAGGGAGAAATGCGGGAATCTCCCGCATTATTATCGACCCCGGTATTGGTTTCGGGAAAGATGCCAAAGGGAATCTCCGGCTATTGAACGGACTCAGGGCATTTGCAGACCTGGAGTGCCCGATCATGGTCGGCCCATCGCGAAAAGCATTCATCGGTGCCGTGCTTGATGCCCCGGTCGGGGACCGGCTTGAAGGTACCATTGCCGCATCTGTGCTCGCGGCAGCCCGTGGTGCACAGTTCATCCGGGTTCACGACGTGCGTGCGGTTAAACGCGCCTTGCGCGTCGCAGACGCCATTCTCACTGCCGAAGGGTAGGCCATGGAGCTCTTTCGTATCGGCTTCCTCTCTGTGACGTTGTTCGATCTTCTGGACATCGCCCTTGTGTCCTTCATCTTCTACCGGCTCTACCTGGCGATGCAGGGGACGATCGCCATTCAGATTTTCGCCGGACTTATCCTCGTCCTCGCCGTCGCCTTTCTCGCTCAGGCGGCGAATCTGAAGGCCCTCAGCGCCATCCTCCGTACGATCACCGACATCTGGGTGGTCGCGTTCATCATCCTCTTCCAACCCGAGCTCCGCCGTCTCCTCGTACTGGTGGGCCGGAGTCCGGTGGTCCGGTTGTTCCTCAAAATGAATGTGGACGAGTCCATCGATGAAGTGGTCGGCGCGGTAGGGGAACTTTCCAGAAAGAAGTACGGGGCGTTGATCGTCTTTGTCCGGGCAACGGGCATCCGGCTGCATGCCGAGACGGGCACCAAGCTCGAAGCGCTTGTCAGCCGCACGCTCCTGCTTTCCGTTTTTCACCCCCGATCCCCCCTGCATGACGGGGCGGTCATCATCAAAGACCGTCTGATCGAAGCAGCACGGTGCACGCTCCCCCTCTCGAATATCACCACCTGGCAGGGGATCCTGCTGGGTACGCGCCACCGGGCGGGTATCGGAATCTCGGAACAAGCCGACGTAATCGTGGTTATTGTGTCCGAGGAGACAGGAACGATCTCCATTGCCGAAAACGGAACGCTCTACCGCGGGATTGCGGCATCGGCTCTCAAAAAGGAACTCCGGGCCCGGCTGAGCGTGGAAGGAGACCGCTCGCTTGCCTCTGCCTGGCGAACCCTCCGGCAAGGCGGATGGTCCTGATGGTGACCCGCCGCTTCGCCTCCGAATGTGAAGACATGATCCGGCTGATCCGGTCGCGCGGCATCACGGACGACCGGGTGCTTTCGGCCATGAGAATGGTTGAACGGCACCTCTTTGTACCCGACCCCTTCACCAACCGCGCATATGAAGACACAGCGCTGCCGATCGGGCAGGGTCAGACGATCTCCCAG
>JADLEA010000502.1 GCA_020846365.1 Bacteroidota bacterium | reverse complement strand
TCTCCTCCACCGGCTTCAGCAACGAACCGATATGTTCACGCACAAAACCCCGCATGCTCTCAACCACTTCCACGTGACGATGTATTGACATTACATGCCCTCTTTGTGATAAGCACAAGCTACGTGTTTCCCGCTCCCCGTCCAAGCCCCAATATTAGACACGATCCATGGATGAAGCAACGGGTACCCCTTGTCACTTCCCGGCGCTAAACGGCGGGACACACGCCCGGACAAACGCCCCGAGTCTGCGTTCATCCAGCCTCCCGTTGGTCCTCACCCCGCTGCAGACATCCACTCCGAACGGTCCGACAATATCAATGGCTTCGCGGACATTCTCCGGTCGAAGGCCGCCGGCAAGAAACACAGGCACAGAGACACGTTCGCGGATGATCCGGCTGATGGACCAGTCGTGCGCCCTGCCTGTCCCGCCCAGTTCCTTGACTGGAAGCTGCGGGTTACCCGAGTCAAGCAGTATGGCATCCACCTTGCCGTCCACGGTGAGTGCCTCGTCGATTGAGCTTCTGCCTGTCACGTGAATGACCTGAACAAGTTTAACTCCGGGGAGTTCTTTCCGCAGCGCATCATACGCCTCCATCGGAACGGCGTCCACGATCTGGATGGTGCTTGTGCGCACTCTGCGATGTTGTTCCACGATCCCTTCGGCACTCTGCCTGGAAGTGAGGAGGAATGTGGCGATCGGCGGGGGCACGAACGCAGCTATATCCGCTATTGCGTCATCATCGATGACGCCGGGACCGCTCGGCATGCCGCTCACCAGTCCGAGCGCAGACGCGCCCCACCTGATTGCCATCGACGCCTCCGACCGATCCAGGATGCAGCAGATCTTTATCCGGGGATGCCGCAGTGCATCCATCTT
This sequence comes from Bacteroidota bacterium, assembly GCA_020846365.1. Classification (GTDB taxonomy): domain Bacteria; phylum Bacteroidota; class Ignavibacteria; order UBA10030; family UBA6906; genus JAGDMK01. The sequence continues at coordinate 3,016 of JADLEA010000502.1, read as the reverse complement.
CCTGATTCCTTCAAAATATGGGCGATTTTGCGAGGATGTGAACGGTATTATGTTAACTGCAGCTTCTCGCCAAGTCCGGACATCCTGCGGGGTTTTCGCCTGATTCCCGCTCGGACCATCGCCTCAGTCCCGAGTATCGTGCAACGCTTCCGGGCTCGCGTGATCCCGGTGTATAACAGATTCCTCGTCATCACCGGGCTCTCTCCCTCAGGAAGAATCAGGAGCACTTCATCAAACTCCGAGCCCTGACTCTTGTGCACCGTCGTCGCATACGCCAGATCGTGCACGGGCAACCGGGCCGGCGGAAACTCCCTGAACGTTCCGGCTTCGCCGGGAAAAACCACTCGCAGACTCCCCCCACGATCCGCCATGGTTATCCCGACATCGCCGTTGTACAGATTCAGCGTGTAGTTGTTCTCACCCACCATGACCGGCTTGCCGGGATACCAGAGTTGCTCTCCTTCAACAAACCCCTCCTGCCTCAACCACTGTTCGACACGGTCGTTCAGCGACTGCACGCTTCCAACACCATCCCGCAATGGGGTGAGCAACCTGAATCGATTGAGAGCTTGGAAGCACTCCCCCTCAGGCGCCCGGGAAGAGACCAGGGCAAAGTACGGCCGGAGCCATGCCGCCACTGCCTTCTCCGGAAAGTAACCGGGTGTCTTCTCGATCCGTTCATCCCACACGAGCTCACCGCTTGTATCGCTTCGCAGGATCCGTATTGCCTCATCGTCATCTCCCCCAGTCACCGCCCTGGCCAACCGCCCGATACCCTTGTCTTCTCCGAACCGATAGCTCTTGCCAAGGATGAAGAGCGAATCACTGAGCCCTCCCTGACCGCCTGCTGCCGTTCGCCGTTCGCCCAGGACGTTTTCCGCGAGCGAGAGAAACCAGGCAGAGTATCCATGCTCTCCGCATAATTCCCCGAAGACGCTTCCCGGCTGTACGGCATCAAGCTGGTCCTTGTCGCCAAGAAGAATCAGCCCGGCCTCCGGAGGGAGGGCTTCCACGATCCGCGTCATCAGCGAGAGATCGATCATCGACGCCTCATCGAGCACTACCAGATCGGCATGGACGGGATTCTCGGCATTCCTCGCCGGGCGGCCGGAGTTGTCCCGGATGCCCAACAGCCGGTGAATGGTGAATGCCTCTTCCGGGATGAGATGTTTCTCTTCTCCGGAGAGATCCATCCCAGCTTTGGCGCGTCCTATCGCTTCACGCAGACGGTCTGCCGCCTTGCCTGTCGGTGCTGCAAGCTTGATAACGTACCGGGCTCCCGGCGGTCGCAACATCAGTTTCAGAGCGAGTATGCGCGAGACCGTAGTGGTCTTTCCGGTCCCGGGACCGCCGGAGATGATGGTCAGATTCCGCACTGCCGCGCCGAGTGCGGCAAACGCCTGGTCATTGTTCTCCAATCCTTCCGGAAACACGCGCTGTAGACAGTCGTGCAACCGCCCTGCATCCACCTGGGTGTCCGCACGGCGGGACAACCGCCGGAGAGCTGACTCCACGACGTGCTCGTAATGCCAGTACCGGCCCAGGTACAACCGGTCGCCGTCGAGGACAAGCGGTTTGTACTCGCCGGGATAACCCACGATCTGCCGCATCTTCCGCAGGGATGGAATCGCGCGCCTCACCGTCTCGTCAAGTCTGATATCCGCACAGACATGCCCTTCATCCAGTCCTGACGCGAGCGCCAGCACGGCGTCTTCGAGTTCCGTTCCGGCAGACGGCTCAAGTCGCCTGAGCAACGTCGACAGTGATCGCGCAAAATTCTCCACTACCCTCCCTCCCTGTCTGACAGGCAGGATTCCAGCGCCAGCATCAACGCATGCGAAGGTCTGTCGAAGAAAACGCCGTGCTGCGCCCCTTCGCGGACGCCTCTGAGGAAGAGATAGACCACCCCGCCGAAATGCTGTTCATATGAGTATCCCGGCATTCGGGCCTTCAAATACCGGTGTACTGCAACAGCGTAGATGAGGTACTGAAGATAGTAATGCCCGTCCGCCATGGCTTCCGTGAGCAGCGGGACGGCATACCTGTCAACGATATTGCCGAGATGGTTCGACTTGTAATCCATCAGGAAGAATCTCCCTTCGAACTCCGCCAGAAGGTCTATGGTCCCGATCATGAATCCCCGTACGTCGCGTTCCTTCAACCTTGAGGCCGCCGCCTGGAACGCTCCCGGGAGCCCGTGCCGGGGATCCTGCAGGACGCCCCTGATTCTGTCGATGCTGAGGCGGTCAATCCGGTAGACAAAATCCAGCTCGCGGACGCAGGAAGGCGTCGGCAAGGAACGGAGTTTCATCTGGCCGGGACCAAGAGGAGTGTCAAGCGCAGTGGCAACCATCCGGGAGAGCGCCGGAGCAAACTCCGGCTGATACCCGTTCCTGCGCAGCGTAATGCCGACGATCTCATCGATCTCTGAGCGTGTGCTCTGAAAATCCAACCTCTCGAAAAGCTGATGCCACATCTTCCCTGTGCGCGCTCCCGCCGGGAACGAAAAGATGGACCATTCTTCGGCCGGTGGAACGGGCTTGCCTTCTGTTGCGGCATCCACGTCCCTCCCCGATTTGATCCATTCGTTTGTCAGCGAGGAGTAGCTGGTGAAGTGCCACGAAGACGGAACCGTGCCGCGCCCGAATACCATCGGCTCGAGTGCGCGTCCGGCCGCGGTGCCCCGGCGGGAGTCTGCCTGCCCAGTCTCCGCCGGACCGGCATCCAGAGTGGAAAACGACATGGCTCCGTCCGCGCTTCCTGCCATCTCACGTACGGGTCGTATGACGTCCTGATAGCCGAGTTCCTTCATGCGCGAGTAGTTGCCGCCACAATCGTCTAACAAGAGCCAGGACAGCGCGGCGTGTTCCATCTTGTTGGCCTGTCCCCACACCACATAGCATCGTTGCCGGGCGCGGGTGAGCGCGACGTACAACAGGCGGATGCCTTCCGCCTGCTGCTCTGCCTTCATCCTCTCGAAGTGCGCGTCCCGTTCCCCGGACCCGAGGTCGGCAGT
>JADLEA010000501.1 GCA_020846365.1 Bacteroidota bacterium | reverse complement strand
TCGCCGATGCCGGCTCTGTACGCCGATGCGGCGTTGTTGAATGAGACCATGAGGCGGAGGGCGCCGTCGAATGATCCGGCAGGGTGGGCCGTCACGGAACTGCTCTCCAGGGCAAGGACCGCGGCCACGTCTCCGGAGCCCGAAGTCACGGCACACCATTCCTGCGCCGCGTAGTGCTTGGGTCGGAACCCGCTGAGTTCGTCGTCGAACAGCCGGACATGACCAAACGGTATCTCATACCGGAGCTTCGCCCCGGTCAAGCCGAAGTGGAAATCGAAGTCAACAGTTTCATCGACGGTGGGCGCCAGCTTGTCGTAGGTATTGATGAAATCGACGCGGTTGATGTCGGCATAGAGTACCGTCGTCGAACGCAACGTGTTTGAGCCCGGTGCGGAACCCTGGAGCGTGATGCTCTGGAGGACGGGGCCGCTGTCGTTGTCCGCAACAGCCAGCGAGGTGGATGTCTGCGATCCGTTGTAGCGGTACTGATTGAACCTTCCGTTTCCTGTCGCCAGTTCGGTTCCCGACTTTTTGTCGAAGGCGGACAGTGCGCCGCCGGTGGTCCCGTCGAGTTGCACACGGTAATGTGTGTTCTCGAGGGTGAGGCCTCCGACATTCCCCGGAGCAGGCCACGTGCCGGCGCGGGGGAGCAGCCGATAGACGGCGTAGCCGACCGGCGGAACGTCAGGCGCGACAAAGCAGAGGGAGCCGTCATGCAGCATCTGCAGTGGCCTGGGTTGTCCTGTCAATGCGTCCAGGATGTCGCATACACCGATGCCCGCCACCTGTTCGGGAGTCAGTCTCACCGGAATCGGGCGTGGCCAGGTGAGGGGGTTGAACACGGCAATTGCCGGTTGCTCTCCTGTCGCGATGTTTCGCGCGATGGCGTCAACGGCCCGGGCCAGAATCGACGTGCCGGTATCAACGGCGGCCGTGATCCATCCTTTCTTCAGAACCCAGAACGGTTCGTTCCCGCCTGCGTAGTTGGCGCCCAGGTTATGATCTTCGAAAGTCAGATTGTTGATATACGCCCCACGGAGCGAGGCCGCTGGATAAGGGAATGAAGGGTCGAGTCCAGCGGCTATCGCCGCAAATGTCTCCGCCGCGGGCAGCAGCAGATGGGCTTTGCGTGAGAGCGCATTCTCTCGCGTTGCAGAGGGTGCGAACAACCAGGTCCAGTGGTTGGGCGCGTCGCCGCTGACGACGGGGATACCGTTGCCATACCGCGCTTCCATGGTATCGAAGAACGCGGTGGCAGTGCTGATGCGGGCCTTCGCCTGGGGATAGGTGCCATTCCAATCCTTCACGTTGTTGACGATGGCGAGGCTGGGCGCGCCGTTGTCTCCCGTGGCGCAGTTGATCATCACTTCATTATAGGGGTACCCTTTTGCGGCGAGCCGTTGAAGGAATTTTGTGAGTTCGGTCTGCATTAACGCGGGTCCGCTGGCGTACACCCTGCACGTCGCGCTTCCTTCCAGGTACGCCCAAAGTGAGTCGATGGATCTCCAGACGAGAAGCCGGTCGCCGCTCGGGGCCTGGAGGCGGAAGAGATTCGGGAGCGACGATGTCGTGTAGAAATCCGAGAGGAACGAGTTCATCGCGAGGGACAGATACGGAATTCCCGCCTTGGGCAGGAGCTGGGCGAGGGACCATGTTGCGCCCGGTGTATCATTGATGAATGCGGTTCTGACCGGCACCTGGAAGGCATTCCGCAATTCCTGTGCGAACGAAAGCGAGCGGACGAGTTCCTCGTTGCCGCAGAGATCGGTCTGCAGGCCGAAGTACATGCCGCCGATCTCGATTTCGCCGCGGCGCACGCAGGTCATGAGAGTCTCGACCTGTGCCGGGCTTCGTTGCTGCATATACGCGTCCAGCACCCAGGGGATTTCGATTGCCCAGCGGAATTGTTCGTTGGCCGGGTTGGCGCGCGTACGGCTGATCCAGGCAACGACGGTGTCAAGATACGTGAGGTGGTTCTGCAGCACCTGCTCCACGGGGGCTGTGTAGCCCACGTCGATATGAGAAAACGGGACAAGATAGATCTGCCACGGCCGATCGAACTGGGCATGCGATGTCGCCGGTCCCGCTGCAAACAGCAGAGCAACAGCCAGGAATGTGCCGGACAGCTGGATGCGGATGTTGGATGCGTTCATATTAGAAAGAGATACTGAGTGAAAATTGTTGGATCGGCTCCATCGTCTCGTCGAAGTGCGTATAGGCATAGTCGACTGCGAGTGCAACTCCGGCCACAGGGGGTGGATGGACGCCGGCGCCGAGGCTGAACTTGCCGCGTTCCACATTGATTCTATACCCTGTGCGCAGGCTGACCAGGTTCAGCACGTCGTATTCCAGGCCGAGGTTCACCCATTCGTTGTTGTCGGTCGGGTGGACCAGGTCAACGCCTGCGGTCAGATGGTGGTCTTCGCTGATTGCGATATCCTCGCCGGCTCCCACCCGGAAGAGCAGGGGTGATCGGAACTTCTGGGTGATCACTTTCATGTCGGGTCCGAAGTGCTGGAGAGCAAAACCCAGCCGGAGGTTGTGGAACCCGGTGTAGTAGATGGTGCCGACGTCAAAGAGGACATTGGATACCGCGTCGTTGTCCAGGGATTCCCGCACGTATTTGAATTGAAGACCGATGGTCAGTTTGTCCGAGAAGCGCCTGCCCGCTGCAAGTCCGACGAGCACATCGCCGGCGGACACCATCCGTCCCGTTCCCAGCGGTTGGCGCACGGTGGTCTCTTCGAACTCATCGATACCGAAACGCACGGCGCTGAGGGCAACGACAAATCCGCCCACGGGCATGGCAACCACTGCGGCATCGGTGCGGCTGCCGACCAGCC
>JADLEA010000500.1 GCA_020846365.1 Bacteroidota bacterium | reverse complement strand
GGTCGTGCCCCGTCTGCTGATGAGATCGCTGACGCCCACGAACATCACGACGGCGCGCACGTAGCGTGTGTAATACGTCGCGAACCACGCCGCCGCATATCCGCCGTACGATCCTCCGCAGAGCCCGATGCGTTCTCGATCGGCGATCCCTTCCGCCACAAGGTAGTCAATCCCGTCCGCGATATCGTCAAACTCCTTGCCAGCCGGATCTCCCAGGCCGGCATTGGCAAACTCCAGACCGTAACCGGTGCTTGCCCGGTAGTTCGGATAGAAGACCGCATACCCCTTTCCTGCCAGGACCTGGCCCGGTTCCGAATACGAGCTGGGCCAGCCGTTGGCATAGTGGGACTCGGGACCGCCGTGGACCACCACGACTAACGGATATTTCCTTCCCTTCTCATATCCGACGGGGGAGAGGAGCAGCCCCTCGATCGTCACGCCGTCGCGGGCCTTGAACCGGATGATGCTTTGAGTTCCGAGGCTTGCGGTCCGGAGCTCCGGCGCAACGATGCTGAGGCGCTGCATCTCGCCACCCGGAGCCCAGAAATAGAGATCCCCGGGGCATGACGGTGATTGCCCGACAAGCGCCACTCCCTTGAACTCCGCGGAAATGGAAGGATTCCCGAAGACGACACCTGATCGCTCGGAAGAGAGGAGCAATTCACGGCCTGATCCGTCATTCCGGACGCTTGAGAGTGTCGTATGCACTCCTTCTCCTGCGCGGTACACAAGCGTGCGGCTATCTCGCCAGCCCACCCAGTTGATATGCCCCCGGAAATTCGGAGGCGTCACGTTCAACTGTGCTCCCCCGGAGAGGGGAACCATGAACGCTTGGCTCACCGCATGATCGCTGCGTTCCATCGCCGCTGCCACCGCGAGATGAGTCCCGGCCGGATTGAAGGCAAAGACCCCCAGCTTCCCCGGCGGTGAGTACAACGGGGTCTTCGTCCGCTCCCCGTTGGACAGCAGGTGAATCTTCTGGAACATGTAGTTTTCATCGATGAGGTTTTTCGCACTCGTTGCCACGGCGGCACTCTTCCCGTCAGGGGAAAACACAAAAGACCAGACGTTCTCCTGTTCTGTGATCTGCCTGGGTTCGCCGGAGCCGTCCGCATTAATCAGGAAGAGTGTTCGGGGGCGGATGTTCTCTTCATAGAAAACGAATTTGTATCCCTTGGCCTCGAGCTGCCGTTCTCTGGGTGTCCGCGGACTGACGGCGATATACCCCAGCGTTTTCCCGGAAGGATGCCAGTGGAAGGAGATGACCCCCTCCTCCGCGTTGGTCAACTGAACAGCTTCTCCGCCTGTAGTATTGATGGTCCATATCTGCGTCTGCGCCTTTTCTCCGCGTTTCATGACAAACGCAATAGATGCCCCGTCCGGGTTCCACTCCGGGGATCCCACGCGGACCTTGCCTGTGACAAAGGAGCGCGAAGTGCCTGTTCGTCTGGCATAAACGTGCAGCTCGCTGTATGATGCTCCCGGTTCGTCTGAGGGCAGCCGCGGGACATCAATGAGATATGCGATTGACTCCCCGTCAGGGCTCACTTCGGCGGTCGTGACACGACGTAGCTGAAGGAGATTCTCTGGCGAGAGAACCTGTGTTTCTGAGACGGCGAGTCCAAACAGGAGCAGAACGCCGGTCAGAAGAATGGGGGTCCGCATGCTACGACAGTGTACAGACATTGGATATCCTCCGGGGATGTAATGCGTTCATCTACAAGAGGTTAACTGCCCTGTGCTGAGGTTTGTCCGATGAAGAATTTCTTGATGATCCAGTGGGCTGCGATCACAACGATTGCCGCCACTGATAAACGCTGTGGGAGAATCACAAACACGTCGGTCGGCAGTTGTACGCGGCTACTGAGGATGTTCACCCCGACGAAAAGGACAACAAAGAGTCCGGCAGCCACAAGGATTGACAGAATGCGCCTGAGCGTGCTCCGGGGCGCATCAAGGGCGACAAGACGCCTGGTGAGGAGATAACCGACGTTCAGGCCCAGGAGCGAAGCACATTCCTGTCGTGCTCCTGTGAAGAACACCATTGCCGCCGCAGGCATCACGAACATGAAGAGAATCTCTTTCCACGAGACCCGGAGGACCCGGTTCAAGCTCTCCGGGCGGTCTGTGCGGCCAAGAGCCCATCCCCTCTGTAACGTAGCGACGACCAGAAGGACCACCATGCTGAGCACGACCCCTCCGAGGACATCCGCGAGAAAATGTTTGCCGAGGTACATTCTGGAGAGGGGCATCAGAAGCAGGAAAGCGAGAGTGCACCAGATGAGCCATGCGCGCCGGAAGAGCAGGGCGAGTGACCCCCACATCGCAATGGAAGAGCTGCAGTGTCCGGATGGGAACCCGTAAGAAATGTCTGGCACGTTCCGATAGAATGTCACGACGTCCTCGGGCGGGAGCGCGAAGAAATCCGGGGCGTCACGACCGATGAACGAAGACGGATTGCTACCTCCGTTGGCGAAGTCCGCAACCAGCGCATCGACATGCACCGGGCGAGGCAGGGCGAACAGGTCTTTCAAGATTCCCGTTATGATCGCGGTCCAGAGGACGATCTGCACCATGATGAATCCCCGCTGTCTCTCGAAACCGAACATGAGGGCCATGATCATCAGAGCAAAGAACTCCTCTTCGCCGAGGAGGCTCGCTGCCTGCATGGCGGCACGGAGAAACGGGGAGTCGAATGACTGGAGCCAGAGATGGGGATCGGTCTGAAACATAGCGCAACATACGACTATTTGAGGATTGGTGCAAAGGCCCCGTGTCCGCATCGCGGCACCCTGGGGTTCTCCGCATCCGGCCCGCATACATTGTCTGTTGCCCCGCGGTGGTTTCCATCCGAGCGCGATCTTGTTTGTCTACTCACTTTCTGGTACATTCCTTACCAATCCACTCGCGCATTTTCGAGGATGTCTGTGATCGCTGCCGTCATAGGGTTGTTCCTGGTTTTGTCCTCTGATCCCGAGGTGTTGATGACGTCGGGTGATGCAGCATTCTTCCGTATCGCTTATCCCGAGGCAAAGGAGACCTATGAGGCGGCGCTCCGGTCTGCCCCGGACGATCCCCGGCTCCTCTGGCGCCTGGCGCGAGTGTCGGTGTGTGCCGCTGAGGTTGAGCCGGAGGAATCCCGGCGGGCCCTCCTCCTGAAGGAAGCGGAGAGCTTCGCGCGGAAGTGCATTGCCGTGGAACCGGGATGCGGGGAGGGGCATACATGGCTCGCGGCCTCGTTGGGCTACACCGCGCTGGAGGCCGGGATGGGTGAACAGGTGAAGCTCTCTAGAGAGCTGATCGAAGAGACGGACAAGGCGATTGCCCTGAATCCTGGCGACGATGCCGCCTACTCCATCCGCGGGTCGTTCTACAGAGCCCTGGGAAATGTCGGATGGTTGAAACGTCAGCTCGCAGCGCTGCTACTCGGCGAGATCCCCTCAGGGGGATTTCCGGAAGCGGAAGCGTCGCTGTTGACGGCCATAGCATTGGCCCCGGATATCATGCGGCACCACTATGAGTTGGGCATTCTCTATCTGGACTGGGGAAAGACCGCGGAGGCGCGGCGCTCGTTGGAACACGCGGCGAGACTTGAAATCCGCACCGCCATCGACCGCCCGCGCAAAGAAAAATCTCTGATGCTGCTCAGGAACCTCGAAAAAGAAGATGAGCCAAGTATCCACCCGTGATGTCCGGGCCATCCGCTCATGGTTTGACGCGTTCGTCCGGGAATATGCGCGCGGGGACCGGGATCTCCGCCGGAACATGCTGCTCAAGCAGTCCCACACAAACAGGGTGTGCCGAGAGGCAATCGCCGTCGGACGCGCGCTCAGACTCTCGCCGGGACAACTCCGCACCATCGAAGTGATTGTCTTGCTGCACGACGTGGGCAGGTTCGAACAGTATGCGCGCCATCGCACGTTTTCCGACGCGCGTTCCGAAAACCATGCCAAGCTCACGCTCTCCATCCTTCGCGCACGGCGCGTTCTGGACAGGTTTGACACACAGACTCGCAGTCTCATCAGGCGCGTGATCGCGTATCACAACCTTCCCCGGATCCCGGCAGGCGTTAAGGACCGCTCGGTCCTCCTCTTCGCCCGGTTAATGAGGGATGCCGATAAACTGGACATATGGAGGTTGGTCATCGACTATTACAACGCGGAGC
>JADLEA010000499.1 GCA_020846365.1 Bacteroidota bacterium | reverse complement strand
CCACTCGTTGGACGACGGGGCGTTCGATCAGTTCCCAGATCTGGTCTCGCCACGCCCGGATCTCCAGGGGCAGTCGCAGCTGTTGACTGACTGCGGCGAACCATCGCTGCTCTGCCGGACCGCGAACGCCTGCTGCGAGAGCTTCCGGGTCCGTGTTGAAAAGGTTCTGCTGCAACAACACGGCAAGGTCGGGTCTCAGGGTTGGCAGCAGGTCGGGAATGAACGTCGGGCCGTCAAAGAAATCGCCGATATCAACCCCATGGCGCCGGAGGAGTTCCTGCTGGAACAGAGGGATGAACCGCGTCATCGCGTCCACGTCCTCGCGGAGTGCCAGCAATGCCGAATTGCCTGCCGGGAAGGCGCTTTCCACCGCGCGGAGGCACTTGCCATCCACATCCAGGTATACGCGGAGGTTCTGGAGGATTTCGTGCACGGGGAGAGAGGGGAGGATGCGATCGGCGATGTATGTTTCGGGATCGCCCTCCACCGCTTCGTGTCTGGCGAATGCATCCAGGGCACGGAACAGACCCGTGGAGAGTTGGGGTACTCCCAGAACAACGGTTTGTGCCTGATTATGCGCAATGGCTCTCAGGAGACTCCCGTACCGTGAGAGGGGAATCGTGCTGGCAATTCGTTCCAGAATGCGATTGCCCTGGTCCTTCCCGCCGGGGACGGGGCGAACCGTCGGCCTGTCACGCAGCGGAGGAGTTGCCCTGGCGATAAAATACGAAAGAATGTGGATCCCGATGACATCCTCATCCCGGCCGTAGAGAATCTGCCGGAAGTTCTGGGTCAGGAGGTCAAGGAAGTGATCCATGGCAGGATCTGAGGCGCCGAGGGTGAGGCGTTCCAAGGCCTGCTTTCCGCGGGCGGAGCTCCTGAGCCGACTGTCAGCTAACTCCTCGCTCGCTCTGACAATATCGCGGTGATGGATGCTCTGGGCGCGACGGACGTGGTAGAGGAGTTGCGCAAACTCTGCGACCGGCAGGTATCGCAACTGCTCCGAAAGCGCACTCTGGAACGTCCTCAGGTCACCCCCCGAGAACACACCCATCATGGGTGTGGTCGCATACAGCGTGCTGCGACGGGCCGAGGCCCGCAGGTGCGCGGCGAAGCGTCGGGATGCGCCATCCGCATGCGTGAACGCAGGAAGACCGCTGTGTTCACCCACATATCCTCCCTGCCGCTGCATGGGTTCACCGCTCCCCAGCTTCAGGCGGACGCGGCCGGTGAGTCCGTGTGCGGCAACCCACTGCAACACGTCATTCTTCGCATGATGATAATGGCGGGCACCCGCCGCCTGACTCACGTGCTGGCTGAGATCCGAGCCGGCAATGAAGACTTCGGAAATGATCTCATCAAAGCGATCTTCCGTTTCCTGATTGATACGTCTGCTCTGCAGGGCGTACTCCCAGAGCTTGTTGACGTAGGGAATCACCGCGCTGACGGCTTCAGGTTCCTCGAACAGCGGGATCAACCAGACGGGCGGGAGTGCGACATCCGGGGTGGTGCGCAGCACATGCTCCCTTCGTGCGCGGATTCTCCGGTCCAGATCGATCAGCGCCTCTGGTTTGGTGGCCATGCTGACCTGGAGCGCGAGGACCATCCCGGGATTGCCATAGCGTGCGCCGATCTCGTTGATTTCGAGGATGTTGAACACCGTTGTGTCTATGGCGAACGGATCCTGCGCCGTTACCATGTTCTGATGAATGCGCGGCGTGAGCGCAAACCTCCTGAGAAGGTCGCGGTAGAGCACCACCTCGCGCAAGAGCACAGGGTCATCCATGGATTGCAGGAGTGAGGGGATATGCTGGTGCAGCTCTTTGCGAAGCCGCTTGTTCAGGGCGAAGTAGTACTCCAGGCCGTCCCGTCGACGGGCACGGAGTTCGAGCATCCGGTGTTCGAGGCGGTCATTGTGATACCAGAGAGATGTGACCGGATCACGCGCGATGTGGAGCGCCATGCCGAGCTGCCGTACCCTGCCCGGTCTAGAATGGAAGGGGAGAATGCCGCGATACCGGTGCTCCAGGTGATCCGTGAGCGTCGTGATCTCGTTCAGCAGGCGAACAAACCGAGCGGTCTTTCCCGGAAGGCGCTCGATCTCCGCCAGGAGTTCCGGTTGGATGTGTGCGGACGGCATGCGCTCGGCAAGGAGCCTGAGCAGCTGCGACAGCCGGCCGACATTCTGGAGGAGCACGGAAGTCACGAGTCGATGTCCCTGCCCCGAGGGCCGGTTGCTGCCGTCCCAATCGCCCCAGAAGGACAGCATCGTGTGGGGGAGATCGGCCCCGTGGAGCGCGGCGAATTGCTCTGCGGCGATATGTGCGTCAAGGTCCAGACAGACCTCGTCGCCTTCCCCGCTGGAAGTAATCGCGACATTCGTTCCGAGAAACTCGGCGACCAGTTCACGGGCGGTGGATTCGACCATTGGCCCGGAAGGTGCGGCGCCCGTCCGCATCGCCCGCGTCAGGGCATCAAAAGCCGCCTCCGTCCGGATCGAATACATCTGCGTGGGGTGCACGGTGCGGTCAAACGGCCGTGATCGAAAAGCGGCTGATCGCTGTGTCAGGTCGTCCCGGTAGAACTCCTGATCCAGGGATGATGCCAGAGCTCTCCCGTTGTCCGCGCGCGTCGCCTTGATAAGCTCTCCGGCCAACGCTTCCCTGTCATAGAATCGCTGCCGGTAGACCTCAAGGCGCCCGGGAAGAAATTCCTCCATGAGAACACGTTCGAAGCGACCTGCACCGGCACCCTTTTTCATGTGTAGAGTGTGGCCGTGGCGGAATGGTGCCAGCCCGGCATAGCCCTCCCGGAAGGCCCCTCTGACAGCGTTGACCACGTGTTCCGCAAGGGCCGACCAGACCCGCTGCATGTCGTCAGGCGGTGTCACACCCTTTCGTATCGCGAACGTGTTCCTGCTGTAGTGGGCGGCTTCTTCGGCGATGAGACGGTTCAGATCAATCAGCACGCGCCGGGTCTTGCCCAGGAGAATTTCAGCTCCGTCGCTTCCCCCGAGTGTCAGCCGGAATGCTTTCCTGCCGGTTTCGTATCCCTCTTCTGTCCGGGCGAATGCGGAGAGAGGGATCATTCCGATCCCCTGCCGCGCAAGCCCCGAGGCAACCCAATCCAGGGAGAGACCGGGGGGAAGATTGTGAATGAGCAGGAGCGGATACATGCTCCCTGTGGGGGGAAGGATTTCGATGCCGAACGGATTCCTGTCGACGGGAAGGTTGTGGAATGCCGTATCGATCGCTGCCATGCGCTCCGCGAAGAGTGTGTTGCGGAGGCGCCAGTACGCACGCAGAACTTCACGGGGATTGCGGTAGAGCAAGTATCCCAGCAGGATGGCTCCGACATTCGGCAGGATGGTTGCGTTGACCCTGCGGAAACGCGCGCAAAGCTCCGCCTGAGGGATCTCGATAATCGAAAGACGAGCGCCCGCGAGGCAGTCTGTTTTCGAGAGAGAATGCACCGTGATGACGAGATCTGCCTGGACGGATGTGATGCGGCCGGACCGGACGAGGTCGGTGGCAATCTGGCGCAACGTGGGGATTTCTGGGAGATCGTCACGGGGAACGACATTTTGATACGAGAGGTCGTCGATCACCCTGATGCCGCGCGAAAGCAGCTGTTCGAGAAGGTGCCGTACTGCGTCGATCGAGAAAATCCTGCCCGTGGCATTGTGAGGATTGTTCAGCACGACAGCACCCCGGTTGTGCCAGGCCGGTGCGTGGCTCAGCTTCCTGTCTACCTCGCGGATAACGGCTTCTGGATCCAGGTCGAAACCAGGTGCCAGTGGGACGACGCTGACGGAGGGGAAGCAATGCTCATAGGTCCAGCTGAGGTCCGGACAAATAACGTCATCGATCCCGCAATGGAAACCCAGAAGACCCAGCGCCGTGCGTGAGGAACCGCTGACGACCGAGCAAGCCGCACGATCATACTCGGGGTGATGCTTGAGAAACTGCATGAGAAAATCGTCGCTCAAATCGCAGATCCGGGACGCCGTTGCGGGGTGCGCGACTAGCTCCCTAAGGAGAGTTCCGGCCGTGAAGCCGGCAAAACGCTCCAGTACGGGCAAGTGGGCTTTCGCCGACGTTCTGGATGTCGCCGCAGCAATGCGTTCGCCGATCACTGTGGCTGTCTCGCTGAAAGCATCCAGACGAGGCGAAAGCACGGCGGTGAGGCGTTGTTCCAGTTGCACGGCGTGCCGGACCAACGCACTCTCCGCGCCCTGGTGCCAACCCGGCGACTCCAATGGGGGTTCCACCGGCAGAGCAGGCGCATTGCCCGCCTCCCCGGTCCCCTGCACGTCAGGACGAAGCGCAAAGCTCAGGAACTCGACTTCGGATGCCGAGGGCGTTCCCTTTAACTGGAAGTGCAAGGTTTCCAGGAGAGACAGGTACTCGGCGTTACCGGCGACGAAGACTATGGGAAGATTGCGCAGCCGCGGAGAAAAAATTCCGGGAGAGAGGAACCGCAGGACCCGGTCAACGAGCTTTGCCTCGCGGGCCAGCGAGAGATGATTCGGTGCATCATTGGCTTCCAGGAAGAACACCGGGTGGTCCTGGCTCATGACCCGCAGCGCGCGGCGGGTTTCCTCCGTGGTGATCGACCCGAGCAGGAGGAAGTTCGGAAGCCCGGCACTCTCTCTCAGCACATCCTGAAGAGTCCCGAGTGCCGCATGTTCGTCGTCTGGCAGCTGCACAAACTGCAGCTTCTCGTATGCTGTGACGTGGGATGGGAGCTGAATCCGGTGCAGGAAGACACGCGCGGGCAGTTCAACCAGAAACGTAGACATGGCGTGAAAGAAGACACGCAGGGATTCAACAACACCTCCCGAAGACAGAATGATCTCCCGCCGGCCGGTGGCCGTGCCGGGATCATAGGTCAGAGGGTCCTGCTGGTGGAGCAACCAGTCGTTGAACGCGGCGACGAGCGCAGAGGGATGCGCGCGTGCAAAACCGCCCCGGGGTAGATAAGGCGCGCTTCTGCGGACCAGTCCGGTATAGAAGTCGAGGACCGGCCGCTCGGCGTCATCCCATTCGAGGGAGCGCAGGAGTGATTCGGGGTGATCGTCGGTGAGCGATGCATCGCGTATGTCCAGGCCCAGGATGACACGCAGGAGAGCAGAGGAGAGCCGCGGATCCTGCACCGGATTTCCGATGTGGAAGTTTACGCGGTCCTCAGGGGCGACTGCCGAAGCAGCCGTGGCTTCGCTGATCTCCGACACCTTTGCTGCCCGTGTCGGACGGAGGCGGAAGCTGGATGAGAATGCTGCGGTGGTGTTGGGCATGGGCGCGATGACGCGACGGGGTCGCCGCTTCCGATCGATCTCTACGATTTCTTGCGCTTCTGATATGCCTCAACCGCACCCTGGACGAGCGCATGGAACATCCCGAGCAGCTCGGTTCCCTGGCCGGCTTCTCCGGGGGCCAGGGTGACCACTGTGCGCGCGTTCTTCATCGACTGACTGGCCTCTGCGAGCCGCGCGGCTTGCGGCGTGAGAAGAAGCAGTTCCGGGTTCTCCTTCAAGAGGCGCATCTCATCCCTGTCGAAGTCCAGCTGGATTCGTTTCAGACGCAGTTCATGCTCCGCGCGTTGCGCGGCCAGGGCTGCGTCCTTCTCGAATTGTTCCTTGCGAAGGTCGTGTTTCTTCGACGCGAGCGTGTTCTCGAGTGTTGCGATTTCTTCATCGGCCTTCAGGCGGGAGCGGGCTGCGGCGATCCGCGCCTGCTGCTCTGCCGTTTCGGTTCGCTCCAGGATGCGTGCCTGTTCCTGCTGCCGTATGGCATCCGCGATCTGAGCGTTGACCGGTTCGAACGCCACGACGGTGAGGGCAACAATCTCGATGCCGAGAACGGCACGGCATTCGTCTTGATGCTTGCGAAGGGACTCCCGGATTGTATTGGACGAAAGCTCCTCAATTTCGTGTTGCTCCGTATGCGCCTTCACGTAGCCCAGGAGCATGGTCTCCAGCTCCTTGGCCGCCCTGGCGATCGCGTCGTTGTTCCATCCTCCCACGTTCAGCAGTGCCGGCAGGTGGGCGGGGGAGGAGGCGACGGTCACCGCCAACCGTATTCTGACGTCCAGATTTCCTTTCGCGGAGGCCTCAATCGTCTGCGTGAAAGAATGCGTGGTCTTGGCGATCGGCGTGCTGAAATGGCGCGGATACAGCCGGGCGGTGCGAACCTTGATGCCGTCACGTGCTTCCGCAACGACGATCTGGTCGGGACGGCGCACCCGGTATTCATACAGAAGAATGGCAATGACAACGACGAGCAGGATCGCGACAACTTCCATTGTGGATTCCTCTTATGGTACCTGGACGGAGCAGAATTACCATGCATATCGCCGGCTGCATCCGCTCACACTCTTCCCATTGGACGAACCGGCATCGAAACGGTGCGGTGTTCGCGCTCTGACTGCCACCAGAAGCAGGGTTTCCTCAGGGAACGCGTCGAAACGGCGCATGGGCGGTGAACCGGTACCAGTAAAGATACCTTCCTCGGGCACAAATCGCAATGGAGGGGGTCTTGTAACGCTGGATGTCAGGAGATGGGCACTAAAACGCGGTGTGCACGTAGTAGATTCCGCCTGCGATCACGAAGAGTCCTGCGCATCGTCTCAGCCAGAGCGCGCCGTTCGAGCTGCCTGTCCAACGAAGATATCGCTGCACCACCCCAGCGGCGCCTCCGGCCCCGGCAATCACCGCGCAGTGACCCACGCCAAACGCTGCAACGAGGGTGAACGCCTGAAAAAGACTTGTTGTTGCCAGACTGAACGCCACGCCCAGCACCGGCGCCAGGAATGCGAATGTGCACGGACCCAATCCGATGCCGAAGAGCAGACCCATGAACAGCGCACCTCCCCATCCGGAGGAAACCGGCGCCCTTGGGAAGATACCGCTCCAGGGAATCCTGATGAGCTCCAGAAGCGACAGGCCAAAGACGAAAAACACACAGGCCACGACAATATTGCCCCACACGCCCACATCGCCCAGCATCCTTCCCAGCGAGGCCGTGAGCGCGCCGATAAGCCCTATCGAAATCAGAATCCCTGTGGCGAAGAGAAGGGAGAGCAGAAACGGCCGGCTTGCAGCTTTCTCTCCCTGTGTGCTCAGGTAGCCGACAATGAGCGGAATGCTCGTGAGATGGCATGGGCTGAGGAGAATGCTGATGACCCCCCATCCCAGCGCGGCAATGAGGGCGATGCCGAACGACTCGTTGAGCGCCGTACTCAGCCAAGTGAGAAGATCCTGGAGCATACGTCAGCCCCCGCTCTTAGCGGTCAAGCCGCGCTTCACGAGGAGTGTGTCGATCTCTGCTTCGGAAAAGAATCCTTCGTGGCGGAAGAATTCGTTTCCATCCCTGTCAAGGAACACCTGCGTCGGGATCACGCGTATGCCGAATTTCTGTGCCTGGTGACGCTGGTCGGGTTTCCAGACATCATGAAATACGATCGTGATTTGATCGCCATATTTCTTCTCAATCGCAGCCATAACCGGTTGCATCTGCCTGCAGGGAATGCAGTTCACCGATCCGAGCTCGACGAATGTCACGAGCGCCTTCCGCAGGGCCTGGGGTGCTTTCCCCTTTGGATCGGAGGGCTGAGAAATCACGGTGCCCGCGCAAACCATTGCCCACACTGTCAGAACTCCAAGTCTTCTGAGTACCATCGATTGTGCTCCTGTGTAGAGTAGTCGTGCCCTGATTTGTATGCTGTGTTCACCAAAGCATGGGCATGCTTTGCTGATGTTCTCACGCACCGTGCGGCATCGCGTGGTTGCCGGATGTGGGGAGTGCCCTCCGCAGGTCAATCGGACAACGTGCCATGCTCATGTGCCCCTTCAAAATAACGTTTGTGGATCCACAGAGAGACGTTGACGAGTCCGATCAGGACCGGGACTTCAACGAGAGGACCGATGACCGTTGCGAAGGCAGCCGGGGAATTGACGCCGAAAACAGCAACCGCGACGGCGATGGCCAGCTCGAAGTCATTGCTGCTGGCCGTGAAGGAGACGGTGGCTGCTTTCTCATAGGAACTCCCGATCTTGCGTGCCAGAAAAAATGTTACAAAGAACATCGCGGCAAAGTAGAGCGTGTAGGGAATCGCAATCCGAACTACATCCAGCGGTAAGGCCGTGATCGAATCGCCCTTGAGGGAAAACATCACAAAAATAGTGAACAGGAGAGCCACCGGCGTGATGACGGAGATCTTCCTGACAAAGATGCCGTGGTACCATGCCATCCCTTTTATCCGCACGAGGATTGCGCGCGTAATGACGCCGGCAGCGAAAGGGATGCCGAGGTAGATGAGGACGGTGACAGCGATTTCCCCAATGGAGATCTCCACGATCGCGCCGCTCATGCCGAAGAGCGGTGGCAGCAGCGTGATGAACACATAGGCATACACCGAATAGAGAAACACCTGAAAGAGCGCGTTGAAGGCCACCAGTCCGGCCGCAAGCTCGGAGTCGCCGCGCGCCAGGTCATTCCAGACCAGAACCATGGCAATGCATCGCGCGAGTCCGACGAGGATGACGCCGACCATCATGTCGGGCTTGTCGGGGAGCAGGATGATCGCCAGGAAGAACATCACGAGAGGCCCGACAATCCAATTCTGCACGAGCGACAGAGATAGCAGCTTCGGACTCCGAAAGATCTTGGGCAGTTCTTCGTAGCGCACCTTCGCCAGGGGCGGAAACATCATGAGAATCAGCCCGACGGCGATCGGGATGTTCGTGGTTCCGGAGGAGAGGCCTTCCCAGAACACAGATACAGACGGGATCAAGGCGCCGGCCGCGACTCCCGCAGCCATCGTGAGGAATATCCACAACGTCAGGTAGCGGTCGAGGACGGAGAGCCTTCGCGCGATGCCTGTCATACGGTTGCTCCTTTTCAGTCGATTCAAGAAATCTGTCCGCCGCCCTTTTGCTGCGCTTTCGAGAACGCCCGTCGTCTACAAAACCTCACCGAAAAGCCAGCCGGCAATCATAGAGAGCACGATGACGCTCAGGATGTATGCAGACGCCTGTTTCTTCCCCATCACCTTGAAGAGCACGAACATGCTGGGCAAGCTCAAGGTATTGCCCGTGAGCAGCAAGGTGAGCGCAGGTCCCCGGCTCATGCCCATCCCCATCAGCTTCTGGATGATAGGTACTTCGGTCAGCGTCGCGAAGTACATGAACGCACCGAACAGCGAAGCGAAGGCATTGGAGAGAATGGTATTCTCCCCGACCAGCCGCAGGATAACCTCCCCGGGGATCACGACTTCAATGATGCCTGCGATGAACACTCCCACAAAGAGATAGGGGAGGATCATCTTCGTCAGCGTCCACGTTTCACGCAGCCATTCGAGACTGTCTGCTTTCTGGAACCGGAAGAACACGATACTCAGGATCCCCGCGATCATCATCAGGATAAGCGCCACTTTGAGCGTGGCATCGATCGACAATCCAAAAACGACAAGCACACCGAGTTGAAGCAGAAAGAAGAGCAGAATGGTCGAGTTTGCATAGTTTACATCCCCTCCCGTGCCTGCCGCAAACTGTTCTTTCGGGCGCCTGCTGTCATGATCACGGAACAGGGCTGCCATGATGAGTCCAGCAATCACGGAAATGACGAGTGCGGCAACCAGCCTGCCCGCCGCAAAATCCCACCCAAGCACAGTTCCCGTGAGGAGGATCGCAGTGATGTTTATGGCCGGGCCGGTGAAGAGGAAAGCCACCGCCGGACCAATGCCCGCGCCGCGCTTGTAGATCCCGGTGAACAGCGGAAGGATCGTGCAGGAACAGACTGCAAGAATCCCCCCTGAAACGCTGGCTACGGGATAGGCAATCAGCTTCCTCGTGGAGGGTCCCAGAAGGCGCAAGATCGTGTCCTTCTTCACATAGACGGCGATGGTTCCGGCGATAAAGAACGCCGGCACGAGGCAGGTCAGAACATGCAAGCGCGCATATTCCTGAAGCAACCCGAGGCCGGCGGAAATGGAGTGCAGCACGACGGGCGCATCGAGGGGTGCAACGTAGAAGACGGCAAATGCAACTACAAGCAGTGCGAGCTTCTGCCACTCCTTCATGCGTCTGCCTTTGTGCTTGCGAGGATCATATCCTTGATCTTGTCGACCGTCGGTACACCTCCCTGCCAAACCAGCGCGCCGTCAATTACCAGGCCCGGCGTTCGCATAACACCGTACGATGCGATGTCGTCAAGGCCCGTCACCTTTTCAACGGTTGCCGTCCTGCCCATCTGCTCCAACGCCTCGGTGGTGCGCCGTTCGAGCGTGCGACAGTTCATACAGCCCGGTCCAAGTACTTTGATGGTCACGTCGTATTCCTCCTTATTGTCCTGCAGCTGTAACGGATTGCTGCGCGGGTGCGGTACTCGGGTCGGCAAAGACACTTGAGTTCCGTGCCGCGCTGCATGGTTCAGTTGCGGTTCGTCGAGGTTATCTGAAGTGTCTCGAGACGTTTCTGCACGTCGTGTCGTGCAAGAACGGTCACCAGGTCCAGAAGTTTGAAAATTCGGCTGTCCGCGACTTTGAAAATCACCCGGAGCCCATCTTTCCACGAATGGAGAATGCCCGCCTGCACCAGAATCTTGAGATGTCGCGAAAGATTGGACTGCTCCAGTCCAAGCTCGGGGGCGATCTCGCAATTGCACCGGGGGCCCTGACGCAGCATCTCGACAATGCGGATCCGATTCGGGTGCGCGAGTGCTTCGAGAATCCCGCTCTGCACATCAGCTGTTGTTGTATGCATATCGTCGTTCTCCGGTTACTGCCTATATGAACAACTACTCATATAGTGTGCCAGTGCGCACGCTGTGAAATCGCGCGGAAAAGGGCTCACGGAGGGGACGATTCCGATATTTGCGAATCCGGACTGCACACATGGGAATGTTTGAAACGACGGTTCTGTAGCTTCTAACGCCGGATGCGCGGTTTTCCCAGGTTGTTGGCGGGCCAACCCTGTTGTTGCCCCGCGCGGCGAAGGCGGTTCTTCAGGCAGTAGGTCTTCGAGGAAGAAGAACGGATGCGTAGAACTGTCCGAACCGTTCTTTGATCTGGTCACGGACCCGGCGGAATTTAGCCAGGATCTGTTCCTCCGTGCCCGTAGCGTCCGCCGGATCATCGAACCCGATGTGCAGGCGGTGCTTCACGGAGCCCGCGAAGACGGGGCATGACTCCCGTGCGTTGTCGCAGACGGTGACAACGTAGTCAAAAGACTGATGCAGGAAGAGGTCCACGGACTTCGGGATGTGGCCCCCCAGGTCGATGCCGGCTTCCCGCATGACGGTCACTGCATGCGGGTGAACGCGGGAAGCCGGTTTCGTGCCTGCGGAGTGTACGTCGAGGGTCGGAT
>JADLEA010000498.1 GCA_020846365.1 Bacteroidota bacterium | reverse complement strand
TTGTGTCTCGATATGTCGATGGCATGCGCGCGGGAGCATGCGGACAGTGAGAACAGGGTGTCATGAAGGTCAATATCGCGAAGAGACTTAGCTTGGTGACCATTTCGATCCTGTTTTGCTCCGTGAAAAGCGTCGACCCGCGAGTTCAAACGGGACAATACGATCATTGACTCCAACGGCTGAGAGTCGGTGGCGAAGAGTTAACGATGATGCCAGGCCCATGCGCGGTGGAATGAGGAAGAACCACTCGATTGGATACAAGTAGAAAGGGGGGATCGAAATGAAGCAGCATCTTGTGAAGGGGAAGCACAACGAAAAGGCCGTCACCACACAGAGGGATAACCCCCAAGAGGGTGCCGTATCTGATGAGCTACAGCGCATTGCGAAGCGGGCCTATGAGCTCTATCTCGAGCGAGGTTGCCGGGAGGGCTGCGCCGTGGAGGACTGGGTAGACGCCGAGCGAGAGATTCTTACGGTACCCCAAGGGTAGGAGCGAATGTTCTCCGAGCCGACAGGTTCAACATCGTCTCAACCCTGTAAGCGAAGAGAGAAGGTGCATAACCGATGAGCACCGTGAAAGACCCAGTCTGCGGAATGATGGTTCCGGTCGGGGAAGGACTCTCTGTTGTCCATCAAGGACACGAGTTCCGGTTCTGTTCTGATCTCTGCAAACGAACCTTCCTGGCTACACCCGAGCGATACGCGACCGGATCGGCAGGGGTTCCGCATGGCACCCCCGATGTGGAAAGGCGCATCGCCTATTTTTCGATGGAAGTCGCGGCCGATGGAGCTATGCCAACCTATAGTGGAGGCTTGGGCGTCCTGGCAGGTGACACGTTGCGATCCTGCGCCGATCTCAAAATCCCTCTTGTCGCTGTCAGCATCCTCTACACGCGCGGGTACTTCGAACAGCACCTGGATGAACAGGGGATTCAGCATGAGCGGCCCGCGCAGTGGGATCCCTCGAAGTTCGTTCGGCTGCTCCCTCCGACGATCCACGTGTCCATTGAAGGCCGCCCCATCGTGGTGCGGGCGTGGCAGTACGACATCACCGGTCTCACAGGCTATGTGATTCCCTTGGTGCTCTTAGATACCAATGTCGAGGAGAACGCGGTTGGCGATCGGGAGCTGACTAGGTATCTCTATGGTGGCGATGAACGGTATCGTCTGGCTCAGGAAGTCGTTTTAGGCATCGGCGGGGTCAAAATGCTTCGAGCCCTGGGCTACACCCACGTCGAACGGTTCCACATGAATGAAGGCCATGCAGCCTTGCTCGCCATTGAGCTCCTGCGTGAGCACAAACAGACAGAGCCGGCGGCGTGGGATTTCGATGGAGTGAGACGGGACTGCATCTTCACCACCCACACCCCTGTGCCGGCGGGCCATGATCGGTTCTCGTATGAGCTCGTGAAGCAGATACTCGGCGACACATCGCCGCTGGATGTCCTGCAGATGCTGGGGGGCAGAGACCGGCTGAACATGACGCTCCTGGCCTTGAATATGAGCACCTACGTGAACGGTGTCGCCAAGCGCCACGGAGAGGTCTCGCAGGAAATGTTTCCGGGGTATGCCATCGACTCCATTACAAACGGCGTGCATTCGGCCACCTGGACGTCTCCTAGCTTCCAGCAGCTCTATGACCGGCATATCCCTGGCTGGCGGAGTGATCCCTTCGCCCTTCGGTATGCCATCAGCATCCCAGCTCAAGAAATCTGGGTGGCGCATGTTCAAGCGAAAACGCGATTGTTTGAGGAGGTCCGGAAGCGGACGTCGTTGCCCTTCCGGGACGACGCGCTGACCATCGGATTCGCACGCCGGGCTACCCAGTATAAGCGGGCGGACCTGGTCTTTTCAGAGCCGAGCCAGTTGATCGACATGGCCCGCAAGGTGGGCCCGATCCAGTTCATTTTTGCGGGGAAGGCCCATCCCAAGGACGAGCCGGGGAAAGAGATCATTCGGCGGATCATCCACCTCGCCGAGCAGCTCAAGCCGGAGATCCTGATCGCATATGTAGAGAATCACGACCTCCACTTGGCCAAGCTCCTCACGTCGGGTGTCGATCTGTGGTTGAACACGCCGCTCCCGCCCTTGGAAGCCTCCGGAACTTCCGGAATGAAGGCCGCACAAAACGGCGTGCCGAGTTTAAGCGTGCTCGACGGGTGGTGGGTAGAAGGGCATATTGAGGGCATCACGGGGTGGTCCATCGGCCGAGGTCCCTCCGCATCCTCCACGCAGGAAAGGAGCGATGGCCAGGATGCCCACGAGCTGTACGACAAGTTGCGTTCGGTCATCGCGCCCTTGTTCTATCAGCGACCTGAACGATGGAGCGAGATCATGCGGTCGACCATTGCCTTCAACGCTTCCTTCTTCAACACGCACCGCATGGTGCAGCAGTATGCGGCACATGCATATGTATAACTGTCGTCGGCTCTCTATTGCCGAGTGAGCTTGGTGCAGTAAAGAGGCTATTTTGACACAAACTCTCTAAAGGACGGTCATGCGATCAGTCATACTTTGCACGTTAGCCTTAGTCCTGTGGCTGAGCGGCGCTGCTGCAATCTGATGGTTGTTTCTAAAAGGGTGGACGACGACGGGCAGCGACGGCCGCACAGAAATTCTATTATCATCCTCGGAACGCGACCTTGTATTGACCCAGATGAGACAGTTCCTGCAGGCCATCCCGGCCGTGCTTGCGGATCTTGGCACGAATGAGAGTCCTCAACAGTTCAAGGCTGCAGAAGCTGCGGCCAGAAAAGTCGGTATGAGTTCGGATGAAGACATCAATCCGGCGCTGGTGGCAAAGATCCCGCTCGCATTCAAGCAAATGGGTATGTCGGTGCATCACGAGTTCGATAGACTGGCTAACGGAATTGCTCAAGGTGAGACAGCCCCACAGATTCTCCGTCGACTCTCCACCATCACCAGTCAATGCACGGCCTGCCATGAGTTGTATCGGCTTTCGCCACGGCAATAGTTCATGCCATTCCGAGGAACGACGGGAATGTCCTCCATAGCCCTTTCATTGCCGCTGAAGATCCTGACAAGGCGTCTTTGACCGAGGCGCATCCGTGAGAGGTTAGCAGGACGACTATGGTCATCTGGCATCTCACACCTGACGCCCCGCGCTTCCCGTTCTTCGTGAGTGCGGGGCAGCACGTC
>JADLEA010000559.1 GCA_020846365.1 Bacteroidota bacterium | reverse complement strand
GAGGTCGTAAGGGTGGAGATGGGTCCCGAGGCGGATCTCCTGCGCCAGTTGAACGAGCTGAAAGTCGATGTGCTCTACGTGGCGCCGATGCGCTCCGTGGATATCCGTTCGGTGGCGGAGGCCTGCCGTGTCCTGAGGATACTGAGCTTCACGGGAGTCGAGGGATATGTTCGAGAAGGCGTTGCGGTCGGCGTATCCCGCCAGGGTGGGAAGCCCGTCGTTTTGGTGAACCTCGCCGCGTCCCGGGCCGCGGGATCCGAGTTCAGTTCCCAGCTGTTGCGTATCGCCGAGGTGATCGAATGAGGGCGCCTCTCTTCAACACGTTCATGCACATGCGCATCCGGTGGAAGCTGGTGACGCTGATCGGTGCCGTGCTGCTCGTCTTTGCATGTTTCTTCCTCCTGTACATCCCCTATCGCGTCGGGCAGATCGGGGAGAGCGCACTTGCCGCCAAGGCACGTGTTGTAACCGCGATGACCGCGGCGAGCGTGACGCCGGCGCTGCTCTTCCAGGATACCCTGCAGATTTCAGAGGAGCTGCGGACGGCCATGCTGAGCAATGATGTCCGCTATGCGGTTGTCATGGACGACCGCGGCGGCGTTCAGGCCTCATTGAACCTGCAGGAGGCTATTCGGTGCGACTACCTGGAGACGTCGTTCAAAGGAAACATCGCCGAGAACGTGGACGTATGGCAGACCCGCGAGAAGATCGGTCATCGCAACATCGATCTGGGCGAGCTGTATATGGGATTTTCGCGCCTCGAAGTGGGCACACGAAAATCGCTGGTCATAACCGAAACGGCCGTGGTGACATTGATCGTGTTTGTCATCGGGCTCCTCTCGGTCATCGGGATCAGCGGAGCCGTGACCTCCCACCTCAAAACCGTCGTAGCCACGGCGCGCGCGGTTTCAGCAGGCGATCTGCAAAGCAGGGCCGCGGAAGGATTCGGAGACGAGGTGGGGGAGCTTGCAAAGTCGTTCAATACCATGCTCGACAACCTCACGATTGCCCGCCAGAATCTTGAAGAGGCAAACAAGGACCTGGAGACGCGGGTGATGTTGCGGACGCAGGCACTCAACGATGAGGTGGCCGGACACAGACGGACGGAAGAATCGCTCCGGCTCACGGAACAGCGCCAACGGCAGATCATTGATCTCGTCCCGGATTTCATTTTTGCCAAGGATGAGGATGGCCGCTTCGTCGTGGCAAACGAGGCGGTTGCCCGGGCATATGGCACGACGGTGGACCAGCTCCTCGGCAAACGAGACGCAGATTTTGCCCAGTCTGAAGAAGAAGTCAGGCGGTTCCGGCAGGTCGATAGGGAAATCATCACGTCGGGGGAGCAAAGGCTTATTCCCGAGGAGACGATTACTATTGCGACGGGCGAGGTCCGGACGTTGCAGACCGTGAAGATCCCGTTCACGCTCTC
>JADLEA010000497.1 GCA_020846365.1 Bacteroidota bacterium | reverse complement strand
CGACACGGCTCCCTACGTTGCCGACGCCCACGATGCCGAGAGTGAGGCCGCGAAGCTCGATACCCAGCCGGCCGGCCAGAACGAGCAGAGCCGTAGCGAAGTATTCGGCGACCGAATTGGCGTTGCTTCCCGGCGCGCTCGCGAAGCCGATACCCCGGTTGCCCAGATACGGCAAGTCCACATGGTCTGTGCCGATAGTGGCTGTTCCCACAAACCGCACGCGAGTGCCTTCCAACAGGGCTGCATCCACCCGCGTTTCCGATCGCACCACGACGGCATCGGCATCAAGGAGCGCCGAACGCGTGATCTCACCGGTCGGGAGCGCCCTTACCTCGCAGCTCCCGGCAAGCGCCTCGGCCAGAAACGGGTTCTTCACGTCCACCACGACGACGGTCATTCGCCGCTATTCCCACTTCGTGTGAAACACGCCTTCTTTGTCCGTGCGTCGGTACGTGTGGGCGCCGAAGAAATCTCTTTGCGCCTGGAGCAGATTCGCCGGAAGCACCGCGCTCCGGTAGCCGTCGTAGTATGCGAGCGCGCTGCTAAATGCAGGGACAGGAACGCCGAGTTGAACGGCCGTCGCCACTACCGTCCGCCACGCGCCCGACGCATCGGCGATGGCCCCCGTGAAATAGGGATCCAGCAAGAGGTTGGCCAGACCGGGGTTCCTGTCGTACGCCTCCTTGATTCGTCCCAGGAATTGGGCGCGGATGATACAACCGGCCCGCCAGAGGGCGGCAATCGAACCGAAATCCAGGTTCCATGTGTACTCCTGGTCCGCCGCCCGCAGAAGCTGGAAGCCCTGTGCATAGGAACAGATCTTGGAAGCGTAGAGCGCCTGCCCGATACTCTTGACGAATGCCTTCGGGTCGCCGCCGAATTTTTGCGTCGGGCCCGTCAGGACTTTCGCTGCCGCGACGCGTTCCGCCTTCAAGGCACTCAGCATTCTGGCAAACACTGCTTCCGCGATGGTCTGAGCGGGGATGCCGAGATCCAGGGAAACGGTGCTGGTCCACTTTCCCGTCCCCTTCTGCTCTGCCGTGTCCAGAATAACATGAATCAGGGCCTTTCCGGTTTCCGGGTCCTTCGTGGCCATGATCTTGCTGGTGATTTCGATCAGGTAGCTGTTGAGCACTCCGGTGTTCCATTCTTCGAAGACGCCGTGCATGTCATCCGGTGTCAGGCCCAGAACGCGCTCCATCAGGAAGTAGGCCTCGCAGATCATCTGCATGTCGCCGTACTCGATGCCGTTGTGCACCATCTTGACGAAGTGACCGGCCCCGTCGTTCCCGATCCATTCGCAGCATGGCGAGCCGTCGGGTGCCTTGGCCGCGATCTTTTGAAACACCGGCTTGATGAGAGGCCACGCGGCGGGATCACCGCCGGGCATGATGGAGGGTCCGCGCAACGCTCCTTCCTCACCGCCGCTCACGCCGGTGCCCACGTAGAGAATCCCGCTGCCGCTCAACGCCTTCAACCGCCGGCGCGTGTCTTCGAAATAGGAGTTCCCGCCGTCAATGAGCAGATCGCCCGGAGCCAGGTGCGGCTGAAGACCCTGGATGACGCTGTCGACTGCCTTGCCTGCGGGTACCATGATCAGAATCCTGCGCGGAAGGGAGAGATGCGCCAGGAATTCTTTCAGGTCCGCCGTCACGTGAATGTCGGCTCCACTGCATGCAGCCGCCGCCTGCTGTACCTTCGCGGGGTCCAGGTCCAGGCCCGCCACCGAAAATCCGTTGCGTTCAATATTGCGCGCCAGGTTCTGCCCCATCACACCCAACCCGACAACTCCGAACTGTTGCTGCTTCACTGTGGTCTTCCTTCGATGATGTTAGACACCCGCATACGCCGAAAAGCCGCCGTCCACGGGAATCACCGTGCCCGTGACGAACGAAGCACCGGGGGACAGAAGCCAGAGCACCGTCCCGATAAGATCATCGGGTGTGCCGAACCGCTTCATGGGCGTGTGATCGATGATTTTCCGGCCGCGTTCGGTAAGGTCTCCGGTAGACTGCTCCGTAAGCAGGAACCGGTTCTGTTCGGTCAGAAAGAACCCCGGAGCGATCGCATTCACACGAATGCGCGGAGAGTACTCCTGCGCCATATGCACGGCAAGCCATTGCGTAAAGTTGCTCACCCCCGCCTTGGCCGCCGAGTAGGCCGGGATCCGGGTCAGCGGCCGAAAGGCGTTCATGGAGGAGATGTTGAGAATCGTCCCCTCCCCCCGCTCTGCCATGGCTTTCCCAAACACCTGTGACGGCAGGATCGTCCCGATAATGTTCAGATCGAAGACGAACCTGAGCGCGTCGGGGGGAAGCGTGAAGAAGGTCTGCGTGGCGTTTGTCGTGGCCTTTGGGTTGTTTCCGCCGGCCCCGTTGATGAGGCAATCCACGGCGCCGAACGCACTCACGACCTCCGCAGCAGCACTCTGCAGGGAGTCCGGAACGAGCACGTCGGCCTGCACGGCAAGGGAGACTCCCTGCTGGTCCGTGATGCGGTTGGCCGCAGCCCTGGCCAGATTGATGTCGCGGTCCAGGATGGCCACCTTTGCTCCTGCATTCCCGAGCGCGGACGCAATCGCGCTTCCCAGTACCCCCCCTCCACCTGTCAACACCACGCGCATTCCGGTGATATCGGTGTACGACTGGGTCATATCACGGTTCATCGTATCAGCTCCTCAAGTTGGGGGAAGGCGAAGTAGTTGCGCGCGTTATGATAGCAAATATCCGCGACCATAGGGCCGACCAGGCCCATGTCGTCCGGGATGAGCCCGCGCTCCATTTCCTCTCCCAGCATGTTGCAGAGAACGCGGCGGAAGTAATCGTGCCTGGGAAAGGAAAGAAAACTCCTGCTGTCCGTCAGCATCCCGACGAACTGGCTCAGCAGTCCGAGGGTCGAGAGCGCGTTGAGATGCTTCTCCATGCCGTCTTTCTGATCCAGAAACCACCAGGCGCTCCCGAACTGCATCTTTCCTGCCACGGAACCATCCTGGTAGTTGCCGATCATCGTCGCCAGGAGCTCGTTGTCCCTTGGATTCAGGTTGTACAGGATTGTCTTCGGCAACGAGCCCGCATCGTCCAGACGGCCCAACAGCCGCGCGAGGGGTCGCGCCATCTCAAAGTCTCCGATGGTATCGTACCCGGTGTCCGGCCCCAGCAGCCGGAACATCCTCGGGTTGACGTTGCGCAGCGCCCCGAGATGGTACTGCTGTGTCCACCCCCTGGCGTGGTCCAGCACCGCAAACTCGTAGAGCAGTGCGGATTTGAACTTCAGCACTTCTCCGGCAGTCAGCGGCGACCCGGAGATCCCGCGCCGGAAGATGCCGGCGACCTCCGCCTCGGTGTACTCCTCCGCACAGATGGTCTCCAGCCCGTGATCCGAGAGCCGGCAGCCGGACTCGTGGAAGAATGTGTGGCGTTTCTTGATGGCGTCGAGAAGGTCGGTGTATGTCGAGATGGTCACGCCTGCGGTGCCGCCGAGGCGATCAAGGTATGCCCTGTAGTCCGCCCCCCCTTCGATGTTCATCGCTTTGTCGGGACGGAAGGCGGTCACCATCACGAAGGTCTTCCCCTTTTTCTCCTGATAGGCCCGGTGATGCTCCAGAGAGTCCGTGGGATCTTCCGTCGTAGAGACGACGTGCACATTCATCGTGCGGAGGATCCCCTGTGCCGAGAAGTCGTCCTGCGCGAGGAGCTTGTTGCAGGTGTCCCAGATCTTCTGCGCAGTCCTGGGACCAAGGAGAACATCGGTAATGCCAAAGGGCGCCTTGAGCTCCATGTGGGTCCAGTGATAGAGCGGATTCCGCAGGGTCTTGGGAACGGTCTCCGCCCAGGCCTGGAATTTCTCCCGGTCGGTGGCCTTGCCGGTGCAGAAACGTTCGTCCACTCCGCACGCGCGCATGGCCCGCCACTTATAGTGATCCCCCGCCAGCCAGATCTGTGTCAGGTTTGCGAACTTCCGGTCCCCTGCAATCTCGGCCGCCGGCAGATGGGAATGGTAGTCGATAATCGGAAGCGAGCGCGCGTAGTCCTCATAAAGGCGTACGGCGCGGTTGTTCTGAAGGAGAAAATGATCGTGAATGAACACGGGAGCGCTCCGGGTGAATGACACTCAGGATTCCAGCGCGATGGTGTCCAGCTTGGGAACGAGGAGCTGGAACACAACCAGCGCGAGGAGGTACACCGAACCAGCCAGGATGAAGATGTACACATAGCTGCCGGTCAACTGCAGGATGAGCCCCGTCGCGGTGGAAATGAGCATGCCGCCGACGGATCCGGCCATGCCGCCCAGACCCACGACGGAGCCGATCGCACGGCGCGGGAACATGTCCGATGTCGTCGTGAAGAGATTCGCCGACCATCCCTGGTGCGCCGCCGTGGCGAGCCCGAGAAGCGCTACCGCCATCCAGACCGAATCGGCCTGCGACGCGAACACGATCGGCACGACGCAGAGCGCGCAAATCAACATGGCGGTCTTCCGGCCTTTGTTCACCGTCCAGCCACGCTTGATGAACGCCGATGACAGCCACCCTCCCCCGATGCTCCCGACATCTGCGAGAAGATAGATCACGATCAGCGGGAGCCCGAGCGTCTCCAGCGTCAACCCATATTCCTTGTTCAGGAACTTGGGCACCCAGTAGAGGTAGAACCACCAGATGGGGTCTGTGAGGAACTTGCCCAGCATGAAGGCCCAGGTTTCCTTGTACGTGATGAGCCGGATCCAGGGGATCTTTTCGAGGGATTCGGGAGGGTCGCTCTGTATGTAGGCAAGCTCTTCCTTGGTGACGCGCTTGCTCTTGTTGGGAACCTCATAGAGCATGAACCAGAAAATCAACCAGATGAACCCGATGGAGCCGGTGACAATGAAGGCCTCGTACCAGCCGTAGGTGAGGGTGAGCCACGGGACCACGAGGGGAGCGACAACAGCCCCGACGTTGGATCCCGCATTGAATATGCCGGTGGCAAGAGCCCGCTCCTTCTTGGGGAACCACTCCGCCACCGTCTTGATGGCGGCGGGGAAATTGCCGGATTCTCCGAGACCAAGGGCAAACCGGGCAGCGCCGAAGCCGAAGGCGGACCTCGCAAGGGCATGCGCCATGGCAGCCACGCTCCAGATCACCATCGCAAAGGAGTACCCGAGTTTAGTGCCGAACACGTCCATGAGCCGTCCGATGACCAGCAACCCGATGGCATATGCGGCCTGAAAGGCCGTGACGATGTACCCGTATTCAAGCTCACTCCACCCTATCTCCGTTTGCAGCGTCGGCGCGAGAATGCCGAGCACCTGGCGATCGATATAGTTGATGGTGGTGGCGAAGAACAACAAAGCGCAAACCGTCCACCGATAGTGCCCGGTGCGCGGCTTGGGAGCGGCTGTGTCCTGTGATTGCGCCATTCTGTTTCTGTCTCCGTTGTGAAATCGTTCTTGGGGAAGCCGGCCGGTGCACGGACCGGTGCGTGTTGGCACGCGACGGTGCGTGCTACGGACTCACGGTGGTCCGGTTCGCCTCATCCTGCGCGTGCGCTTTTTTGTCAATGATGTCGATGACCTCGTTCGCCTGTTCGGCGGCATTCGCAATATGGATCTGCATTTCACGGAACGCCCCCTCCTCATCCCGCTGCTTGATGGCGTCCAGAATGCGGCGATGATACTCCAGCGCCGCACTGACGCAATTGGGGATGTGCGTGTACACCATCGCGCGGATCCGGGGCATGAGAGAGAAGACCGGCTGGAGTACCAACGGCACCACGGGGTTCTTTGATGCGGCCGCAATCATCTGGTGAAACTCCTGGTCCAGCAGACTCTCCGTCTCACGGTCTTCCGGCGGACAGTCCTTCATCTTCAGAAGGTTCTTTTCCAACTCCCAGATGCTCGCTGTAGACCGGTTCGCGGCCGCCCACCGGCAGACATGCGGTTCAATGGCCTGACGGATGTTGAACACATGCAGAATGTAATCCTTTTCGAACTTGAGCTCCAGGTACAGACCGAGCCCGGACACGGCTTCGGTGGAGGTCATGT